>CAZKHA010000138.1:0-9193 GCA_964552325.1 uncultured Bacteroidales bacterium | reverse complement strand
TCAATACTCAAACAAATCTTCATTAAACTCATTATAATTACCCACAAAAAACAGCTAAGAGCCAAAGGGTTTTGGTGGTTTCGGGCAAAAGCTTGATATTCGCACAAAATTAGGCTGTATGGAAAAATACGAATGCATGTTATGCGAGTACACTTACAATCCCGAACGTGGAGATCCTCGAAATGGGATACCGGCAGGAACGCCCTGGGATGAATTGCCCGAGGACTGGGTTTGCCCAAAATGTGGAACGATAAAGGAAAATTTCTTTTTATTGGATTGAATTGTTTACTAACTAAATATCAATAAGTTCCATCAGTAATTGCATGGATTGGGTAGCTTTACCTTGTAGAAAATAATCGGTATATCGAGTAGTAAACGCAGAGGTTTCGGTATTGATTTCGATGATGCAAGCACCTTTCTGTTTAGCAATAATTGGGATGGAGCCGGCAGGCATTACCTCGCCAGTTGTACCAATCACCAACACCACCTTGGCCCTTTCGGCAGCCGCAAAAGAAGCATGGTAGGTTTTTGTGGGGATGTTTTCGCCAAAGAACACAAAATCAGGTTTTAGTAACCCGCCACAACTGGGGCATGCGGGAGGCATTACAGCAAGCGAAATGTTTTTAGATGGATACATCGTTTGGCATTTTGTGCAAACTATTCTTCCACAAGTGCCATGGAACTCATGAACTAGCTTGCTGCCAGCTTCTTGATGCAGGTTGTCGATATTCTGGGTAATAATACCTTGCAGCTTGCCAATGGCTTCAAGTTTGGCCAGGCTTAGGTGCGCGATGTTTGGGTGCGCATTCCCAAAAAAATCGTAAAAAATCTCTTTAATGACGGGCCATGATTTTTCAGGATGCTTATAAAAGTATTGTAAATCAAGGATTTCAGGGTCATATTTTGACCATAAACCATCTCCGCCCCTAAAAGGTGGAATCCCGCTCTCAACTGATATGCCCGCACCCGTAAAGGCAATGGTATAAGGCGATGACCGGATGGCCTCAGCGGCTTGGCGGTAGTTCTCGTTTTTCATTTAAGGTTGAATAATAAGTTTCTTGACAAAACGATCTTGTTGGGTTTCGATGTTTAATACATATATACCTGTGGGCAAGCTTGGTAAGTTGAAATAAAGGTTACCTGCAGCATTAAGTTCGCCGCTACGTTCTAAAACTGTTTGTCCGCTCAAATTTACAAGGCATAAGGCATAGGGTTGAGGGTTTGCTGAATTGTAGCTCACCACCAATCTATTTTTTTGTTGGAGATATGCGGTGAACGTATTATTTAAGGATAGTTCGGGTGTGGCCACCGCATAATCAAAGTACAGGCTATCAACCCAAAATTTGGTGCCTGCAGTAGCAGTTTCGCTTAACGAGGCCATACATAGAATGTTCACAGTGTCAGGGGCTATCAGCGTTTCCCATTCGATGGGGGCTTCGAAGGCTGCCCAGGATGTTTGAGCGGTTTTTGCTGAGAAGAATCCAGCCCCAATGGTATCGGTAATTCCGTTTTGGTTTTTATAAAAAATGATACCAACAAAGCATGAATCCGTGCCGAGTGGGGCATATTTGTAAAAGCCACGCAAATAGTATGGATTGCCTGTAAATGGCACACCTCCTGTTATTTCACCCGAAAGCGTGGTCAGGTTAATAGCAAGGTTCCCTAGCGTGGCCATACCGGGAACAACGCCAATGAGCGCTATGTCTTTCACTTCCATTCGGCAGGCAAAGCTTCCGCTTTGGGCTGAAGATTCTTTAAAAACAACGGCTTCGCCAACAAATGGAATGGCTGTTGTTTCTTCGTTGGGCGTGTCCCAATAGCTCGGGTTTGAATAGCTGCCATAACTTATCCATTGTTCGAAACCCGCATTTGGGATTTCTTGAGCAATTAAATGAGTTGAAAACAAGATAGTTGTGAAAAAGTATAGAATTCTTTTCATTGTATTGTTTAGTATTAAATTGTTAACCAAGCGTATATAAATTACAAGTTTTGCGGTATCTTTGGCCAAAGTTACAAAACTGCGTTGTCATGAAGAAATTTCTTTTCCTTGTTGGGGTTATTTTACTCCCCTCATTATGTAATGTGCTTCTAGCACAGGATGTTGCAAAAGAACTGAGCCTCGAACTGCTTTTCAAAAGCCGTACCTTACGCCAAAAAGGGGTTTATGGGATGCTCCCATCAAAAAACCCTGAGAATTATTACAAGCTCGAAAAAGATACCTTGTTTATTTACAGCTACAAAACCAATAAAAAAGTTGGGAATTTATTTGTAACCAACAAGTTTGTCACCACCAAGGGCGATACCTTGGCCATGGAAGATTTTGAGTTTAGTGCCGATGAATCGAAGATTTTGATTAGCACCGAAACCGAACCAATTTATCGGCATTCGGTTAAGTCAACTTACTATGTTTACGACTTATCAGCACAAAAGCTTACCCCCTTGTCGGATGGCGGAAAGCAGCGTTTGGCCGAATTTTCGCCTGATGCGAGCAAAGTGGCATTTGTACGCGATAATAATCTGTTTATTAAAGATTTGGCAAGCAATAAGGAATCGCAAATAACCACTGATGGGCTCGATAGGAATGTTATTAATGGAACCACCGATTGGGTTTACGAAGAAGAGTTTAGCTTCACAAAAGCTTTTTTTTGGTCGCCTGATGGTTCAAAGATTGCTTATTACCGCATGGATGAAAGCAAAGTGAAGGAATTTTCGATGACGATGTTTGAAGAACTTTACCCTACTGAGTACAAATATAAGTACCCAAAAGCGGGCGAGGACAACTCGGTGGTAAATATCATGGTTTATAACCTTGCCTCAGCATCTGTGTCAAAGATGGATATTGGTGCTGAAACCGATATCTATATCCCACGGATAAAATGGACTGGTTTGCCTGACAAATTAGCCATCATGCGGATGAACCGCTTGCAAAATAAACTCGAAATTTTGGTTGCAGAAGCAGGAAGTGGGAAAAGCGAGGTTGTTTATACCGAAACCGATAATGCCTACATCGAAATTACGGACGACTGGCACTATATGCCCGATGGAAAACAGTTTTTGCTCATGAGCCAAAAGAATGGGTATAACCATATTTATCTGCTTCCTACACTGGGTGGCACTGGTAATCAATTAACCGATGGCCAATGGGAAGTTGATCATATTATTGGCTGGGATGGTATAAGCAAACAAGTTTATTTTGAAGCTGCTTATAGTTCGCCAATGAACCGTGAGGTGTGTGCCGTTGACCTTAAAGGCCGTATGAAGGTATTAGCAGGGCGTGCCGGAAGCAACCGGGCCGAATTTGGTAAGGGGTTTAAGTATTTTCTGAAGACTTGGTCTGATATCAACACGCCCACTATCTACAGCATTTGCGATAGCAAAGGAAAGGAATTGCATGTGCTAGAGGATAATGCTGCTTATTTGGGAAAAGCCAAAGAATATGGACTTTTAGATCGTGAGCTGTTCCAATTTACAACATCACAGGGCGTTACACTAAATGGATGGATGATTAAGCCCGATAATTATTCGCCCGAGAAAAAATACCCTGTTTTGGTTTATTTGTATGGTGGCCCTGGTTCGCAAACAGTACTAAATGCTTGGGGGCGTGGCGAGCATTGGTACCAAATGCTGGCTCAAAAGGGTATCATGGTTGTTTCGGTCGATAACCGTGGAACCGGTTTTAGGGGTGCTGCCTTTAAGAAAATAACCTACGGTGAACTTGGAAAATATGAAACCGAAGACCAAATAGAACTTGCCAAACACTTGATTAACAAAGGCATGGCCGATCCAAAGAAAATTGGCATATTTGGCTGGAGCTATGGCGGCTATATGTCGTCACTATGTGTTACCAAGGGCGCCGAATACTATAGTTTGGGCATAGCCGTGGCACCCGTAACCAACTGGCGCTATTATGATAATATTTATACCGAGCGTTACATGGGTTTGCCAAAAGATAACGCCAAAGGTTATGACGATAATTCACCCATAAACCATGTTGATAAACTTAAAGGTAAGTATTTGCTGGTGCACGGCACTGCCGATGATAACGTACATTTCCAGAATTCGACCGAAATGGTTAAAGCCTTGGTTGATGCTAATAAACAGTTTGAAACCATGTATTATCCCAACAGCAACCATGGTATCTATACAGGTAAAAACACCACCTACCATCTTTATACCCGAATGACCAACTTTTTACTTGAGAATTTGTTGAAATAACTGTGCGTAAACAATATATTTGTACTTTCGTTGTTAAATTTTGAAATCTATAAAGCCATGAAAAAGATATTTTTAGTTAGCATTGCCCTATTGGTAATGAGTTGTGTGCTTCTGGCCCAGGCCAAACCCCAACAAGCAAAGAAGCAGCAAGCCCCCGATTTCGCCAAACGGGCTGCCAAGGTTACCGAAAAGCTCAACAAACAATTGAACCTATCAAAAACCGCCAATGACTCACTTCAAAAGATCCTGTCAAGTTATTTCAAAGAAAACCACCGGATCAACACCGTTGTAATTAAACAGAAACAGGATGAAAACCTTAAGAAGCATGATGCACGTGTAAAAAAAGTGCTTACACCAGAGCAATACAAAAAGTATTCATTCTTTATGGACAAACAACAAAAGAATGCGAAAAAAAACAAAGCTAATAAAGCCAAGGGTGCTAAAGCTGGAGACGCTAAACCCCAAAAATAGCTTTGGTTAGCATTTAAACTAAACAGGAACTTCGATTCCTGTTTTTTTTTGCCCTAAAACAAGACACAATACCGAATTTATTTGCGTAATCTACCACAATCGGCCTAAACTACTGTTATCATGGCATTATGCTGCAAAATTATTACCTTATCTATCAATCGGACTGGTATGATTGATCATTGGATATAACCCTCTTTGCAAAAGGAGAAATTATATATTGCACCCCTGATAATTCTTCGCTATAATTTTCTCCTATTTTATCTAATCATTAAGACAATGTTTATTCTATTGATATTTTACCACTTATAACAGTATTTGGTTCGTAATTCTGTTTTAGGTTGATTATTGTTAATTAAATTTTAAATAATACATATGATAAATTTTAGTTAGTTTAATAAATCGTTAAGTTTACAGGTTCTGCTAAACATGTTCAAGTTTACGCTGTTTGAGTTGTATAACTTAAAAAAAAGACTATGAAAAAATTAGCTACATTCATATTATTGTTTATTGTTCTAGCGAGCAGCTCATTACGAGCCCAATTGCTGAGCCCGATTACTGATCAGTTGGTTACGCCTCCAACATTTCCCTTTTATTACTGGCCATCATTCCAGTTCCTTAACGATATTAATGGAGTTCTCACCACTGAGGTCAACCAAAATAATGTTTGGATATTCGGCAGCAAGTATATAATTACAAAAGATGAACATGGTTTTTTTACCAATTACAAGTTTTACGAGTATGATGCGGTATCCAGTGAGTGGGTTGCTGATATTGATTACGAATCGGTTAACACATACAATGGAAATGGACAACTTACGGGGATGCGATCGGTCAGCAACCAAGATGATTTGCAGAACATAACTTATAGAACACTTACCTACCAGGCTGGAGGGCAGTATGGTGCTATAACTGGCCTTGATTCGATGTACAATAGTTCTATGTGGTCAGCAACCCCTTTTTATGATTCATTGATTTACAATGCCTCAGGAAAAATTATAAAACGAAGCGTGGTGAGTACTGTGCCAGGAACTTTTGCCATTGAATACCGTATTAATATGGCTTACAATGCATCTGGACAACTTACGGAAGCACATTACCAATATGGTTTTATGGGCATGTTTCAAGATTGGAATAAGTTTGTTTATGCCTATAATGCGCAAGGACAGCTCGAATCTATTCAGTGGTATGAATGGGAAGAAAGTTCCAGCTCACTGCAGGAAGAGCATCGCGATTCGCTCTATTACCCTTCTGCCAATCAGAAAATACATGTGGTTTACGAAAAGGATGACCTCAACAACCTGGTACCCTCAGATAAAGGTATTTACACATACGATAATTCAGGCAATCTGCAAAATGTTATTTCTTATGAATATAACAATACCTGGGTATTGGAAGATAGTACAATTTATTATTACGGCAAAGGACGTCCAGATGCCATGTCGGTTTATAATTGGACAGGCAGTGGATGGTCAGCCCAGCCCGTGGCAAGAGGCGAATTTTTGGATCTAATAACCGGCATTTCAAACGTAATAAGCGATAAAAATCAATTGGTTATTTCGCCAAACCCAGTTGGTGATTTTGTAAGCCTTGATGGTTTAAAGCAATCCGCAACTTACGAAATTGAAGTGCTTAAGGTTGATGGAGCCACAGTTTACAAGGCATCGCACAGTAGTACTAAAATAGATTTATCATTCCTTCCCGCTGGTATTTACATTATGAAGGTAACTGATAACCAAATGATACGTACGGCAAAGTTTGTAAAGGACTAAACTATTCTTTTATAGTATGTTTTCAAGGGCGGGGTTTTCCCGCCTTTTTGTTTTTGGCTAGGGCTATGGTTCGAATCCGTTCGAAATAATATGCCGATTTTTCTCTAGTATTGGTATTGTTGAACAGAGTTTTAATATCAGCTAAAGCAATGAAGGAAGCTTCCTAACACCTTTGCCTTGGCCAAGACTGTAACGGAAGCATAACAAAAAGGAATGATTCAATAAACCTACAATTGAACAGGAACCTATCACAACACCCATTGCTTACTTTTAGAATCTGCATAGTGTTATTAGCAGCAGAATACTTTTAGGGTAAGTTAAATAACGTTAAGGCAATACTAAGCTTTAAACTTTGGGCGTTTTAAGTGCTCAATAAGGCGAAACCAATTTGAAAGCGTACATAAAATTTTTAGGACTATGAACACCAAGTACATGATTTTTACAGGATTGATTGTTTTAGGTTCGTTTACTGCAAGTGCCCAAAAACGCAATCCACCCGATCCTGATGCAATGGCCAAGCGAACTGTTGAGCGAATGAGCTTGCAATTATCGCTTGATAAGCCCGCACAGGATTCACTTACAATTATTTACAAGGATTTCTATACGCAGATGGAAAAGAGCTTTAAAGATGGAGACCGCGAAGCCCTTAAGCCGTTGGCTGAAAAGCGAGACGAGCGAATTAAAAAGATTTTATCGCCCGAGCAATATGCCAAATACGTGAAAGAATCAGAGAAGCGGCGTACCATGCGACCAGAAAGGCCACGAGGCCCAGAAAAAGCCGGCGATAAAGGCGAAAAGTTTGAAGAACCCCATCAATAAACTGAATATATTAATTTGAATAAGAAATGGTTATCGGGTTTATAACCCGAATTTTGGTTAGTAGTGTTTGTTTAGTTAGGACCTGTGCCGCGGGATGCGTCACAGGTTTTTTATTTGGTGCGCACCTAAAATTGTAAAAGATACCAATTTCATTAAAGTAGTCTATACAATTTAGTTGCTAAGATGGCCTTGGTTAAGTTTGAACTTATGCTTAAACGAATCTTTAAAATTGGTAGCATCTTGGCCACCCGGCTCGCCCAAACGTCCGCCTCCGGGTCGGCCACCATGGCCACCTTTGCCACCGCCCGGCATCCCACCTCCCGGCATTCCTCCGCCAGTGGGCAATCCACCGCCATGCATCTCAGCATGCCCTCCTTTGCCAGGCCTGCCTTGTGGGTGGGCATTCATTTCCAAGCCTTCTGTATTTATAGCAACCTCCAAATCAATGTTTTTGAAACTAGTTTTTGAAAGTTCATGCTGTAAACCAAAAAGTTCGTTTAGGCTTATCTTAAGTTCATAAACAATGCCCTGCTCCTTATCAAAGCGCTTGGCAATTTCGATAGGATGCTGAGTTTGCATGCTAAGGGTGTCGTTCGTAAAACAAAAGCCTTTGGTAATGTATTGCTTCGATTGCCCATCATCCCTAAAAACCCGTTCATTGGCAGGGTTCTCATGGGGTTCAAAGCCTTCGGGTGGTGGGAGCATAGTAGTTGGATTGACCAGAAACTTGATTTCGGCCTTAACTTTAGGATTGGAATGTGTGACAAGCTTTAAGCTGAATTGACCGTATAGCATGGCCATCTTAAGCTGTTCATCTTTCGCCTGAAAAATCATGTACAAGTACGAGCTGTCGTTGGTAAGGTGATACCAAAACCTTGTTTTGGGCTCATAATATCTAAGCTCTTTACCCCAATCAACCGTGTTTCCATCAATTGTCAAAGGCGATTTTTGCCATTTTATTTGGTTTATATCCTGAGCGTAAACTGTTGATAATAGCAATATTGAAGCGAGTACGAGGGTAGGTTTCATGTGTTATTCAATTTGTGGTTTGATGCTTGAAACAAGCAATGGTTTATAGGATTGAACAGATATTCTTTTTACATTTGGCGCATAATCAGCATAAGCGAGCGTATAAACGAATGGAATCTCCACACAATAGCCAAGCAAAGTTTACCGAAGCTAATTTCCGGGAGTTGTTCCATGCCCATTTTTCTGGTTTATGCCTCTTCTCGGTTAAGTACATCAAAGATATGGATGCTGCTCGAGATATCGTGCACGAGGCTTTTGTGAATCTTTGGAATAAGCGCGATACCATTGACCCCGACAAGTCAGTTAAAGCGTATCTAACTACATCGGTGTATAATCGCAGTATCAATTACTTACGCGATACAAAAAAATTTAACCGCGATTTGCTTACCCTTGACGAAGCGCAAGACTTTGGCGATGCCTACCATACTGACCGTCTTGTGGAACAAGAGCTGGCCGCCAAAATTAAATCAGCTATCGATCTTTTGCCCGAGAAATGCCGCGAGATTTTCTTGCTGAGCCGTAACGAAAACCTTAAATATCAGCAAATAGCAGATAAACTCCAGATTTCCATAAAAACCGTTGAAACCCAAATGAGCAAAGCATTGCAACACTTGCGGCAACATTTGGGTGAATACCTAACCCTATTGCTTGTTTTTACCAACCTATTTACTGAAATCCTGTAAAATGATTGAATTGATGATAGTTGTAAAAATGATTTGCTTCAAGAAAAAAATTGCTAGCGGCATCAGGGTAAGCCCGTACTTGTGTGTATATAGTAATGAATAAAGAAAAGTGGAACAAGATTTAACATATCACAACATTCTGTTAACCAGATATTTTTCAGGAGAAACGACTCCCGAAGAAGACCATATTTTGGTTGATTGGGTTAA
>CAZKHA010000137.1:0-9243 GCA_964552325.1 uncultured Bacteroidales bacterium | reverse complement strand
AAAATTATGGATTTAACGTTCACCATAATTGGCGAAAGCCCAACGCTTATTTTTAACAATACTGCTTCGGGTGGCATCGACTGTGAGTACGCCGATGAAACAAGTAACCCCATGCTTGATGTGCCCTCCGAAAACTTTTATTTTAATGCTGCTATTACCAATTTAGCACCTACGCAGCCAAGTGTAATCTTGGGCTCGGTTAGCCCATGCTTTGGCACACAACAATCGTATTATATAAATGGCGTTGAAGGTATTACATATAATTGGGCCTTGCCAACGGGATGGAGCATTCTAAATGGGCAAGGAACGGATAGTATTACTGTGATGGTTGGAGCCAATGCAGGCGAAATAAGCGTTTTGCCTTCGAATGCTTGTGGTAATGGTCCAGTGCGTTCATTAACTGTAAATGTCTATTCACCTCCATCACAAACCACTGCTATACAAGGCGAAACAGAACCTTGTAGGGGCAGTCAGCAAAGCTTTACGGTCGAAAACAGCCTTGGTGTTAGTTATTTTTGGACAGTTCCACCTGATTGGGCTCTGGTGAATGGACAGGGTTCATCGGCTATTCAAGTAGAGGTTGGGATGAATTCAGGATTAGTTACGGTAGTGCCTAATAACCAATGCGGTGCAGGCCCCGGCTCACAATTAAACGTTACTGCAAGGTTTGTAAATGCCAATGCAGGAACTGATCAGAATATTGCTTATGGAAGTTCGACCAATCTTTCAGGGAGTGCAGCCAATGGTTCAGGCTCATATGCCTGGCACTGGGAGCCTATAGCCTTATTGGTTGATCCCAATGTTCAAAACCCTGTTACCACAAGCCTTACATCTTCTGCCATGTTTGTGCTCATGGTTACCGATTTGGTAACTTCTTGCACTGGCACCGATGCCGCAAATGTTATAGTAACTGGTGGCCCATTGTCTATTACGGCTTATGCTGATCCTCCTACTATTTGCCAAGGTGGGTATTCTCAAGTTTTTGCCTTGGCTGGAGGTGGTACCGGAGATTACACATTTGCATGGACTAGCGACCCTCCAGGTTTTACAAGCACGTTGCAAAACCCTATGGTTATGCCAGTAGCAACAACTACCTATTTTGTTACAGCAAGCGATGGCATCACCACAGCCGATGCATCGGTGATGGTATTTGTTAGTCCGCTCCCAAACCAGCCCGAACAACCGCAAGGACCTGATTATGTTGATTTGTATTTTACAAATACCTCAAATTATTCCACTACCGAGGTAGCTTTTGCCACCGACTATTTTTGGGAAGTTTTTCCGCAAAGCATTGGAATTGTGGTGTCAAATGGGATTAATGCGGAAGTGCAATGGTTTACAATGGGCAACGCAAAACTAGTGGTTAGGGCTGCCAACTCATGTGGCGAAACAGTTTCGGACACTGCTTTTATTACAATAGATAACACTACGTCATCCGATGATTTAGATAAAAGTTTAATTAGCTTATATCCAAACCCCTGTAGGGATTACTTTACACTACGGGGAGGCTTTTCTGAACGCATTCTTTCAGTAGCAATATTTGATGTGCTGGGTAAGCAAGCTAAAGTTTATTACAGTGAATCGGAAACCTATACGGTGGCTGAATTGCCTAAGGGGATTTACCTTGTCCGAATTCGTACATCGAGCTACGAATCTGTTTACAAGCTATTTAAGCTATAAATGGGTGTCCGTTTAATGAAAAAAGGCCAGGAACTTTTATCCAAAAGCGCCTGACCCATTTTAAAGATAGAATGCTTTAGTTGCGGTCGTAAAGCAACGTAAGCGACTTTAGTTTTTCGGCAATTTCCTCGTCATATTCTTTTTGTCTGAATCTCCATTGCCAATTGCCTGCTGGTATGCCAGGTGTATTCATCCTTGCTTCGCTTCCTTTTTCAAGTAAATCTTGCATGGTGGTTATCGCAATCCGTGAATTAGATGCCCAGCAAAGGCGAATCATCTTCCAAACAGTGCTTTCGCCACCACCGGGTAAGTAATCAATAACATTTGCTTTGGTGTGTTCGTCCAGTTCGTTGTACCATCCTTTGATGGTGTTGTTGTCGTGTGATCCGGTGTAACATAAACAATTGGATGTGTTATAGTTGTGGGGAAGGTACTCATTATCTTTCATGGGTTGGAAAGCAAATTGTAGCACCTTCATTCCGGGGAAGTTAAAATGGTTACGGAGATCTTCAACATCTGGCGTTATTACACCCAAATCCTCGGCAATAATTTTTGGCTCACCTAATTGGTTCTTAATCATTTCAAAAAGTTCCCAACCGGGGGCTTCTATCCATTTGCCATTTATGGCCGTTGTTTCACCAAAAGGAACTGACCAATACCCGGCTAATCCCCTAAAATGGTCAATGCGGATGATATCGTAGAACTCGAGGCTTTTGCGAACGCGTTCTATCCACCATCCGTAGCCTGTTGATCGCAAATAATCCCAGTTGTAAAGCGGGTTGCCCCAAAGCTGGCCGGTTTCGCTAAAATAATCAGGGGGAACTCCAGCCACTGCGGTCGGATTTCTTTTGTCGTCAAATTGGAATACGGCAGGGTTTGACCAAGCATCGGCACTGTCAAATGCAATATATAGCGGGATATCGCCAATTATCTGTATTCCCTTTTTGTTTGCATAGGCTTTTAAGTCAGCCCACTGTGCAAAAAATAGCCATTGAAGGTATTTCCAATACTGCACCCGGCTGCTGTTTTCAGCAACAAATTCTTGTAAAGCATCTTCATTATGGAATTTATATACATCGGGCCATTCGTGCCATGGCCGGCCAGAATGATTGTTTTTTAATTCCATAAAAAGTGCGTAATCGTCAAGCCATGAAGCTTGTTCATCGCAAAAATAGCTGAAGCTAATTTGATCTTGCCGTGATGCAATGGCATTAAAGTTCTCCCATGATTGCCATAAAACTTGATGCTTAAATTCAATAACGGGCCCAAAATCAACGTGTTTTTCTGAAAATGCCATTTCAGGTATATCGGCAGGGTGTACCCAAGCTTTTTTTATCAGCTCATCAAGGCTTATTAGCAATGGGTTGCCGGCAAAAGTAGAAAAACACTGATAAGGTGAGTCGCCATAACTGGTATGGCCAAGTGGTAAGATTTGCCAAAGGTTTTGACCTGCACTCGCCAAGAAGTCAACAAAATCCATCGACTCCTTGCCAAAGGTGCCAATGCCGTATTTTCCGGGTAGCGATGTAATGTGAAGCAATACACCACCTTTACGTTTGTTTTCCATAGTATGTAGTATTTATTACACGAACGTTCTAACTGAATTAACTTTTAACAACATCGTCCTTGTCTTTTACAAAAACCACCGAAATAGCAGCCAACAAAAACAGGCAACCAGCTGCAATAATGGCATAGATAGCCTGTGAGCCATAAAAGCGTTTTACGATAGGCCCGCCAATAATACCATTAATAATCTGGGGCACAGTAATAAAAAGGTTGAATATGCCCATATAAACTCCCATTTTATGGATGGGGAGCGATCCAGCTAATATGGCATAAGGCATGGCCAAAATACTACCCCATGCCATCCCAACACCTACCATCGAAAGTATGAGCATATTGGGGTCTTTGATGAAATAAATGGAGATAAGCCCAATGGCGCCAGCTGTTAACGAAAGGGCATGGGTGTTTTTTCGGCCAATTTTTTTAGCGATAAAAGGGAGAAAGAAGGCATAAACAGCCGAAACAGCATTGTAAACCCCAAAAATGATACCTACCCAATTGCCTGCATTTTGATAGGTTTCGGACGATGAATCATTAATGTCGGTGCCATAAATGTGTACTGCAATGGCTGGAGTGGTAAAAACCCACATCGAAAAAAGCGCAAACCACGAAAAAAATTGTACAAGCCCCAACTGTTTCATGGTGAGTGGTATGTTGGCAAAATCTTTAAAGATTTCTAGTAATCCGCCGTGAGCCTGGTTTTCAGTAGGTTTGTTTTCTTCAAAACTTTTAAGTTCCTCAGGCGAGTATTCTTTTGTACGGACAACTGTCCAAATGATGGTTGTAATAAATACGATGGCGCCTACATAAAAAGAGAACACCACATTGTCAGGAATCTGTCCGGGCGCGGCCAATTTCGATACGCCAACCCATTCGGCAAGAAAGTAAGGTAACCAAGAGCCGACAACTGCCCCAATACCTATGAGCGAGGTTTGGATTGAAAAGCCTAGTGTACGTTGGTCAGACGGCAACATATCGGCCACCAATGCCCTGAATGGCTCCATGGCCACATTGATAGAAGCATCCATAATCATAAGTATGCCAGCACCAATTAACATGGGTGAAACCAAGGTAGTAACCAAGGCAGCATTAGGCATAAATAGCAAGGCTAAGGAGGCTAAGGTAGCACCAACCAAAAAATAGGGTCTTCTGCGGCCCAGGCGGCACCAGGTGTTATCGCTAAAGTGCCCAATGATAGGCTGCACGATCATACCGGTTAATGGTGCGGCTATCCAAAACCATGATAAGTGCTCAATATCAGCACCAAAAGTTGAAAGGATTCGGCTGGCGTTGGCATTTTGTAAGGCAAAACCAAACTGTATGCCCAAAAATCCGAAACTCATGTTCCAGATGTCCCAAAAATGAAGCCTTGGTTTAGCTTTCATGTGTTTATTTTTGTGATTATTATTTGTTATTCAGTTATTTAAAGCGATATCAAAGTTGACGGCCTGTATATAAACCTTTTTGGTAGTAAGAATGAAAAGAGCAAAAATAGGGCTTTTTTAGTAAGTTGGTGCATCGCTTCCTCCACAATTGTATTGGCAACGTTTGCACTAGTAGTTTTTTTTAGGAAATGCCGTAATTGTAGCACTATTGTCCGGTAAAAAATTCAAAATATTTTAAGATTCCTCGCTTCATTACATTACGCTTGGAATGATAGGATTTTATGTTTGTCTACGCGTGAGGGCTGCTTGCATTTTGTATAATCTCCTGTCATTCTGGGCGTAGTGAAGAATCTCCTTATTTTTAGCGGACATCAATGGATTTGTAACTATTTTCGCACTAAAATTTATGCTTATGTCTGGCAATTCATTTGGCAATCTTTTTAGGCTAACCACTTTTGGTGAATCGCACGGCCCTTCAATAGGTGGTGTTATTGATGGCTGTCCAGCAGGATTAGATATTGATTACCAATTTTTAAGCCAACAAATGGCAAGAAGAAGACCCGGTGGTAATGCTTTTGTGACTGCCCGTAACGAAGCGGATGAGGTTGTTTTTTTATCCGGTATTTTCGAAGGGAAAACAACGGGGGCTCCCATTGCCTTTCAAATACTAAACACTGACAAGCGGTCAGTTGATTACACTGCAATGGCGTCTGCCATTCGGCCTGGCCATGCTGATGCCACCTATTTGCAAAAATATGGACATTACGATTACCGAGGTGGCGGAAGGTCTTCGGCACGCGAAACTGTGGCCCGGCTAGTGGGTGGATCTGTTGCTGCCATGTATTTAAAACAGTTCGGTGTCGTAGCCAGTGCTTTTGTTTCATCTATTGGAGGTATTGACATACCAGCTAGCCCGCAAGGGTTCGATTTGGAACAAATAGAAGCCGACCCCTTAAGGTGCCCGCATCCAGAAACATCAAAGCTTATGCAGGACTTGCTTCTTCAGCTTAAACAAAAGGGCGATACCACTGGAGGTGTAGTGACATGCATGGTGAGAAATGTGCCGGCAGGGCTAGGTGAGCCGGTTTTTAACAAATTGCAGGCCGTATTGGCCCATGCTATGTTAAGCATACCAGCTGCACGGGGCTTTAGCTTGGGCGAAGGGTATCTGTTATCGGCTATGCAAGGTTCGCAAGCCAATGACAAATTGCTGTTTCGGGATGGGCGGATAAAGTTTGAAACAAACCATACCGGAGGAATACTTGGAGGTATATCAACGGGCGAAAATATCGTGTTTACGGTAGCATTTAAACCAGTGTCAACCTTGATGCAGGCGCGTGAGACTATAACAAGGGATGGAAAACCCGTTGTGCTTGAACCTGCAGGGCGTCATGATACTTGTGTCGTTCCAAGGGCAGTTCCCGTGGTTGAAGCCATGGCTTTTTTGGTCATCATGAACTATTTTTTGGAAATGAAGGCAAGGACAAAAAACGACCTCTTAATTTAGTTGTATTCTAAATAATTTTTTAATATTTTAGTTCCTACGTTTTTATGGATTTCAAGAGCATTAGTAGGTAAGTTTATTTTGGGCTTTGGTTTTGTTTTTGTCAGATGGCTGTATAATCTTATTAATTTTAAGCGCTATTCAGTCCTTGTTTGCTTATTACACGTTGTTACTAATTGCCTCATTATTGACATTGTTGCAAATTTGCTTGGTAATCAGTTGGGTAGGCTTGTTAGGCGATTGAGTTGCTTTTATGATCGAAAATCCGTTTGATGATTTGGTTACGTCAGATTGATTTTACATGGCAAACGGGTATAAACGTACAAAATCCAACTTCGATGCAATCCAACGATAACAAATTTTTGCAAAGGCCAATTTTACTGGTTGATGATTTGCGTGAAATGCAATTGGTGTTAGCTGGTTTAGTTAGCGAAAGCTTTCCTGATCTACAAATTAATGTTGCCTCGTCTGGACAGGAAGCCTTGGCAATGGCCGAAACCTTGGTGCCTGCGGTTATTGTGTTAGATATTATGCTGCCCGATATTTCTGGGTTTGAGGTGTGCGAAAAGCTAAAGCAAAACACGAAACTTGCATCCATTCCGGTTATTTTTTTAACGGGCACTAGCAGTAGCGCCGAAATGCGCGTCAAGGCCCTTCAGGCAGGTGGGGAAGCCTTTTTAAGTAAACCATTCGATAAATCGGAGCTAATTGCTCAAATAAAGGCAATGTTGCAGCTTTCGGAGGCACGGCAATTACAAAACCGTGAAAAGACTGACCTTGACGCTCAAATTTATGAACGGACCAAGGCTTTGCATCAAAGCGAGTTAAATTATAGGATGCTATTTGATAATGCTACCGTAGCTATTGTGATAGAGCAAGATGGGTTGATAAAGCTTTGCAATAACAAAGTACATGAATACTTGGGGTATGCAATGAGTGAATTGGTTGGCCAACCCTATATCGATTTTATTTATCCTGATGATAGGCAGTTGATTGTTGAAAAGCACCGGCAAAGGATTCAGGCCAATTCCATTTTGAGCAAATATGCCTTTCGGCTATTAACAAAGCAAGGTGGTTATATATGGGCTGAAACCGAGGCAATTGTATCCGATTGGGAAGGTAAGCCGGCCATTCTAGGTTTTTTAACCGATATCACCAAACAGGTTAATGCTTATTTAAAGTTGTTGCAAAGCGAAGAACGATACAGGAATATCTTCAATAATTCATCGATTGGTATTTACCAAACCACGCCTGAAGGCACCTATCGAACTGTAAATATGGCATTTGCTCAAATATATGGTTATAGTTCGCCCGAAGAAATGATCGCATCAGTCAAAAATATTGGTGACGAGCTTTATGCCGATCCTTCTGATAGAATCCGATTGTTAAGCATGCTTAATGTTAGCAATGCGGAGGTAAAGAATTTTGAAACGCTAGCTAAAAAACGTGATGGCGGAATGGTTTGGGTTTCAATAAATGCACGCATGGTTATGGATGCAGATTCAGGAACGCGTTATTTTGAAGGTACTTGCAGCGATATAACCGAGATAAAAGTAGCTCAAATTGCCTTGGATCAGCATAACCGGTTGATGAAATCGTTAACAGATGCCGCTCAGGATGCCATTTTGATGATGGATCACCATGGGTTGATTTCATATTGGAACCCTGCAGCAGAACGCATTTTTGGGTTTTCGGAACAAGAAGCCCTTGGCCAAAATCTTCATATGCTTATCGCACCAATCCAATACCATCCTGCCCATCTCGAGGCCTTTGGAAAGTTTCTTTTAACTGGCTCAGGTGATGCAATCGGTAAAACAGTGGAACTTGAGGCCATACGTAAGGATGGGGAAACAATCTCTGTTGAGCTTTCGTTATCAGCCGTTTTGGTAAATAGAAACTGGCATGCCACGGGTATCATGCGCGATATTACCCAACGCAAACGTGCTGAACTGGAGTTGAAGCAGGCTAAAGATAAGGCCGAAGAAAGCGATAAGCTTAAAACGGCATTCCTTAATAATATATCACATGAAATCAGGACACCTTTTAATGGCATCTTAGGCTTTATCTCAATGGTGCTCGATGAAGATATTCCAAAAGAGGATAAGCAAGAGTTTGTTGATATAATTCATCTAAGCGCTGAGCGGTTAATGACTACCATCAACAATATTGTTGAAATGTCGAGGTTGCAAAGTGGTCACTTAGAGTTAAAACTTACTGAGTTTCGGTTGACGTCGGTGTTCGACAGCGTGTTGTGCAACTATAAGGCGGAAGCAACAAAAAGAGGCTTGAGTTTAAGTATTGTAAATCAATTGGATGAATATCAGGATATGGTAAAAGCTGATCGGGATGTGCTTTATTATGTGCTTTCACATTTAATAAACAATGCCATAAAGTTTACCAAAGTAGGCGCGATTGTTATTGAAGCGCAACCGACACCCGAGGGGGTGAGGGTTGCTGTAAAAGACTCTGGTATTGGGATACCGTTTGCTCGCCAAAAAGATATTTTTAAGAAGTTTACTCAAGCCGATTTTTCATCAACCCGCCAATTTGAAGGCTCAGGGTTGGGCTTGTCAATTGCAGCGGAATATGTAACAAAGCTGCAATCCGAAATAAAGTTAATCAGTGAAGAAGGCAAAGGTGCCGAGTTTTATTTTGTATTGCCAACAGTTCATCTGCAAAACCACTATTTAGCCGAGGCCCCAGTTCAAAATACGGGAGTTTTTAGCGCAAATAGCATACCTGTACCAACTATTTTGTTTGCTGAAGATGATGATGTTAGCCATGAATTTGTTTATAAGGTTTTATCAAAAGCAGGATATGCCATTTTTGCAGCCCACAACGGCGCCCAAGCAGTTGAGTTGTTTAAGGATAATCCACAGATAAATCTTGTAATAATGGACTTGCGAATGCCCGAATTAGATGGTTTTGAAGCAACAAAAGCCATTAGGTTGCTCGATGGGCATGTGCCGATCGTTGTACTTACTGCTTATACGCTATCAGATGAACGCCGCCAAGCTTTTGATGCAGGATGCAATGAGTGTTTAAAAAAGCCAATTAGCAAGGAACAGATTCTTGAAATGGTTCAAAAATATTTGTAGTTTTTCGTTTAAA
>CAZKHA010000136.1:0-9263 GCA_964552325.1 uncultured Bacteroidales bacterium | reverse complement strand
TACGACCCAGCACATCCCCAACCGCTTTATTCCCATAAATTTGTACATCAGAACAGCCATCCAGGTCAATGCCAAACTTACGATAATGAAATGGCTTATAGATGTAACTGCGAATGATGGTGTTTTCTGCAAAAGTCAATCCATCAACCGATTTGGCATACAATACAGGATAATCAAAGGCATTGAATTCATTTCCAATAACCTTAATGTTTTTATGAAAATAGTTATCGGGCAGTTGTGTTGGAATCTCAGGATAAATACTGATGATAGCTTCTGAGAACTGGTACATCGAACTCATGCAAGCGTCCATAAACATATTGTTGAGAATGCTTACATCTGTTACAGCCCCCGATTCGTACCAATAATTGGCATCGCCAGCTATCAGGATTGCAGAGCCACTTGAATGGAATTCATTGTTTTGAATAAGCACTTTTTTTGGGGTTGAAACAAGTATGCCACGTGCCCTGCAACTCTTGAACAAGCTATTGGTAATGCGAACTTTAGGTGTAAAAGAGAGATTTTCGAGCGCATAACCTACCTTAATTTCAGATGGGAGATTGGATTCAAAATCCACAATAAACACTTCATTATTTAGCTTCTTTAGCGAATGTATGGTTCCGAAACCCAAGGTTTGCATATGCGTGTTTTCTATAAAGCCAACTGTATCACCCTTTACTCCCCAAAGCATACCCACACTCTGTTCGTGCATAAACCGGCACTTCAATTGCTTGGCAGAAAGGATTGAATCAACCCGAACACAGGTTCCATGCACATTGATGGGATCATCCATCAAGCCCTCGAAACTGCATTTATCTACCGTAATTTGGCCTTTGCAGTTCGAAAAATGAAAACCATCGTCATGGCCACTCAGAATCCGGTTTTTTAATGGATTGGGCACAACTTCTACGTTGCTATAACTTAAATTGGCACTGAATTGTGCAAGCACACCCAAGCCTGCGGTGTGGTAAATTGATATTTTTTGGAGCAAAACTTTATTGCTGTTGCAAATAAATATTCCAGCATGATCGCGTTCGCTATGCCTAAGCACCAAGTAATTGCCTTGTTTTGGCTTTCGCTTAAACGCATATTTTAGTCTCACTACGCCTGCACTAATTTCATTGGCAATATAATTTCCCCAGCCTTCGCCCAAGCAAGGATAATCGCCTGTTTGAGTAGGAATCAACCGGCTATCGGAATCAAACTCCATCACGCCCCACCATTCGCTTTTCCATTCCTCCCCTACAAACACCAATTTCCCATTCACAAGCTCGTAAGGCGATTCTTGTGTATTAATTCTCAAATCAATGCTTGTATCCGTAACCATCACAACTTGGGCTTGGGCCGTTAAGGGTATATCCCAATCTATCGTGAAATTCCGCAACGTAATATTGGTTGAACTGTCAATGGTAAAAGGTTGGATACGGTCGTGGAATACAAAATCAGCACCACGTCCCTCAATAATTATGTTCTTTTTACCTTTTAAAACCATGGCCAAACGCTTGGGATTATTGTCGGTAGTATTCGATTCAAAATATTCACGCTCATGCCCAGGCAGAGGCCAAAAATCATACCTCCCCTTCTGGAAAATTAGCGTGGTTGTTTGCCCTGAAGGTATAGCGTTTAGTATATCCTGAACAGCGGCAGTTACGCTTTGTCGAGTGTCTGGTTGTATCCCAAAATCAGCTAAATTCAGAATGTTT
Source organism: uncultured Bacteroidales bacterium (assembly GCA_964552325.1). GTDB lineage: Bacteria > Bacteroidota > Bacteroidia > Bacteroidales > TTA-H9 > CAZKCK01. Next base: position 7,563 of record CAZKHA010000136.1, on the reverse strand, counting down.
TGTGAATTACCAGATAAGGCAGCCAAAATCAAAACATAAAATATGATTAAATTTGATTTTATTCGCATAATTAGTCATTAAATTTAAATGCAACGGTTTCCCCATTTTCAATTTGTTTACTGAATAAAGCCCGCCCATTTTGATAAATTTTTTACATTAATCTTGGTTTTATCACGGGTAATTTCCACATCAAAAACATGTGCAAAGCCGTGGATGTTTTTTAACTTCATAAAGTCCCAACCATTGGGCAATTGTGGTGTAAGCCTAAAACTTCGCAAACTGAGTGGCCTAATCCCGAACAAGCCTTCGGTAAATACCCTGCAATAAAGCCCGCTTTCTGCTGAAAGATGGCGTTGGTTGCCTTCCGGAAAGGCTTCTACAGGATAGGGAACATGCTCGCCAAGAAGTCTTCTATTGGCATAATACAAAAGGTAATGCAGTCCTTTTTCGCGTTCGCCAGCCGCCAAAACGCCCCGCAAGGCATACAAGGTTGATCTATCCCAAAAGGTTTTATCACCTGCTTGTGAAGCCAATCCATCCACAGTCCATAAATCGCTCGAAAACAAGGCTTGAACTGTTCCTTCCTTTCGTTCAAAAATATCCACCGTTAAGGGGATGCAAATCCAGGCTCGAAGTTTATCATTGCCTTCGTAGTAACGGTAGGTTTCAAAACCATTCATGCTAAATCCAAAATATCTTTCAATATTCATGCGCAATTCCTTGGCCTGTTTTGCGTATGGACTATGCTCAAATGTATTTTTACCCAAGGCCTTTCCCAGAAAACCTGCCGATATCAGCGCATCATAGTATAGTGAAGATGTGCATAAGTTGGCCTCACCTGCCGGAAAACGGCCTTCCAACTCATCCGAATCGGAAGCCACCACGCCATTTTTGGTTAGTTTTAAGCGATTGTATTCAAGGCACCAAGTTATTAATGGCCAGAGCTCTTCAGCAATCTCTTTGTTTCCTGAGGTTAAGGCAAACCTTGCTGCTCCATAGGCAATCATGGCTGCATCTCCCCTATCCCCTGCCCCATCCCAAATATCAAGGCCTTCGGCTATAATCGAACTAGGGATTGGCTTGAATTGCGGGTTCATAAACCGCGCAAAGTGGCGGTATGCATTTAAAGCCGAGGCGATGCCATAATCGTAACCTAAATAGGGAAAGAACGGATTAATGTACTCGGCCTGGTCATTTGCCCATATCGCCGCATAATAACTCAATCCACCTGGGCCATGCATAGGACCGCCCTTGGTTTGAAATATACTTTCGGCGGCCCTGATCTTGGCAAAAGCAAATGAACGGTCAAGCACTTCTTCGGGTGTGTCCAAAACCAGATTTTGAGTCCAAAAGCTTATGACATCCTCACGTTTTTGCAATTCAACCTCCGTATCCAAAGCTCCCAATTCTTCAAAAGTCTTATGTGCGCGAATCTGGTAGTAAAAAACATATTCCTGATTGGGCTGCAATACAAAGGTTCCCGAATTTTGGCTCGATTCAGTAAACTGGTAGCTACCCTCGGCCCCATCGCTAGCCAAAGTGGTTTTCAATACGTTGATTTCGGGAATTTCAAGGCTTACTGCTTTTGATGTTTTGTTTTTAAGGATATACTTCGCAAAAAAAGCAGGATTATCAACCGATGGGAAATACACTCGTTGTACCTGTAAAATGCCATTGAGGGTGCTAAAAACCTGAAGTTTGCCATTTAGCCTGACTTCATTTACAATTTCATCCTTGGCAGCTTTTTTATTGATGTTGATTTGTTTGAGCGGATCGAAGCTAAAGGTACGCGTAAGGCTGGCGTGGGTGTTGTTAGGGATTGTGCGGAGCATAGGCCAAACTATATCAAGGCTTATGGCAAAGGATTGGTCAGCATTAACACCATATCGAAGCACGGCAGAAATGTACTTCCCACTCATCTCAATATGGTCGTAATGAGGCAAATTTTGAACCGGTGACCAACTAATAGAATTATTATCAGCTAATTGCCAACGATTTTCAACTTGTTGTGCTACATTTGTTAAGGGTGCCAAACAAAGAATTGCAAGCAGTAAGCGTGTAATGTGGCAAAGCCAATTTTCACAATTTTGCCATGGAGCTGGGCAAAAAAAGGGCATTTGGAACATGAAATTGATTTTTGGTTGAGGAAGGCCAAAATTAGGGATGTTTGCCTCATGTACCAAATGTCCACAAGTCTTTTCATTCAAAAAAGCACCGTTAGTCAGAATCCTCTAAAAAGAAGATTTCGTTGACGGGTTTGCCAAAAAATTCGGAGAGCTTTAAAGCCAGCACCGTAGAGGGGATGTACTTTCCCAATTCAATTGAATTGATTGCCTGACGCGTAACACCAATAGTTTTGGCCAATTCATCTTGGGTTATGTTTTTTATGGCGCGTTCTATTTTAAGCCTGTTCTTCATGACTCTCAATGCGTTTGTAACGGATTAACACAATATGGTAACGGATGATAAAAAACAACAAAACAGAGTACATGTTTAGAATCATAACCGCCATAAACCCGAAGCCATAAAAGAACAGGAAGCAAAATAAAAGTATGGCATAATTAAGGTAAACGGCCCAAAGCAGTGAGTCTAGCCGGATTTTGGCAATAAACTCATCCTCCATTTTCTCCTTTGAAAAAGCTACAAAAACCGCCCCCAATAAAAAAAGGATACCTACAACCTCGTTGGTCAGGTTGTTGTCGGTCATCGAAAAATAAGTGTTAATGCCCGGAAAACCAGAATCATAAACAGTAAAAACATCCATATCCAGAAAAGATAGCTCAAAATTACCAAACACAATCATGAGCCCAGGTACCACCATCAGCGCCAGCATAATCCAGCCTACCATTCGAAATGAATGAGGCAACAATAAATTAGTTTTCATAAGTTGAGTTTTAAAATGAGACTACAAAGGTAATACATTCTTTACTAAAAAGCAAGTATTATTTACAAAATGTAATTAAAAAGTTACATTTTGTACTGAAAAGCATTCATTCCGAAAGGCTTTTGCATAATTCGGTTTCCCGTATCTTTGGAGTCTAGTAATACCATCTTTGATGAATAAGTTAATCATTGGCAATGTTTGTTTCTTGATTGACAACAAACTAAACAAAGTTTTACTGCTCGAACGACACTTCGAACCCATGAAAGGGCTGGTAACGGGAGTTGGAGGCAAAACCAATTTTGAAGAAGACATCCAAGCCTCCTGCATGCGCGAAATTTTTGAAGAAACGGGGCTAACGGCTCATTCGATAAACCTTAAAGCAGTAGTTAAAACCTTGCTCGAAAACGAGCAAACATCATGGTTATTATTTGTTTATACAAGTTCCGATTTCAGTGGGCAATTAAAAACCTGCAACGAAGGGAGGCTTTTTTGGCAGGATATCAACACCTTACAAACAACTAATTTGATAGGTTTTATTCGCAGCCTGCTCCCTTACATTTTTTCTGACATCGGTGTTTTTGAAGGAACCATAGTTCATGATAAGCATGGTAAAGTGATTGAAACTTTTTCAAACCAGCCATCTACACAATAAAAAACCCCGAAACCAAGGTTCCGGGGCAGTACGTTCGGGGAGTAAGCGTTTAATTTGATGACAAAAATCGTTCGGATTCGATGGCAGCCATGCAACCTGTTCCAGCTGCTGTGATGGCTTGGCGGTAATGATGATCTTGCACATCGCCAGCGGCAAACACGCCTTCAACACTGGTGCGTGTGCTTCCGGGTACAGTCACAATGTAACCCGTCTCATCTAACTCAAGTTGCCCTTTAAAAATGCCGGAATTGGGTTGATGGCCAATTGCAACAAAAAAGCCTTCCACTTCAATATTTCGGATTTCACCGGTTTTGAGGTTCTTAAGCCTTGCACCATTGACTGCTTTCATAAAACCTTGTTTATCACCAACTATTTCTTCGGTAGCATGGTTCCAAAGCACTTCTATATTGGGTGTATTGAAAACCTTGGCCTGCATAGCTTTTGAAGCCCTGAGTTCATCGCGCCTAACAATCATATAAACCTTTCGGGTAAGTTTTGCCAAATAGGTAGCCTCTTCGGCTGCGGTATCACCACCGCCCACAATGGCCACATCTTTTCCACGGTAGAAATATCCATCGCAGGTTGCACAGCCCGAAACGCCAGCACCCATAAACTCCTGTTCAGAATCAATCCCGAGCCATTTTGCAGAAGCTCCTGTGGCAATAATCACGGAATCAGCCATTAATACTTTACCATCATCGGCAACACAGCGGAAAGGGCGGGCCGAAAAATCAACTTCGTTTATAACACCCCAACGCACATCCGTACCAAATCGAGTGGCTTGTTTTTTAAGGTCTTCCATTAATTCTGGGCCTTTAACGCCTTCGGGATAACCTGGAAAATTATCCACCTCGGTTGTAATAGTTAATTGACCACCGGGTTGCATCCCTTCATATACAATAGGTTTTAAATCAGCGCGTGCGGCATAAATGGCGGCTGTAAAACCTGCAGGGCCTGAACCGATTATCAGGCATTTAGTCTTTTCAATAGTTTCGCTCATAGTTAAAACTTTTAGTTTGGAGATTATTCATTATTGGTGGCTGGCTTGGCAAAAACTGTTCCACGACGTATTTACGAAGGTATATATTTAGCCACAATCAACCCTGTATTCATCCACCTCATTCTAATAATTTAATAACAAACAACTTAACTATTTAGAATGTAGGCAAAGAATGCATCAGTATCCTTACCCCAAATATACACATTTGGATGAAGAAGATTCAAAGTTTTGAAAAAAAACTGACACATTGTCATACATACACTTGAAAATCAATACATACATACGTATTAAGAAGTCGTTAACAAATGAAAACTACTTATTTAGCATGCTATTGTACAACATTTTGTAAGTTTGCCATCTAAACTCTAATCTTTAAACATGACTTTACGCTATCTACGGTTGTGTATTGCATTATCTGTTGCGTTAAGCTTTACAGTAAGCCTTTTTGCACAACAAATGACCGTTTCAAAAGCCAAATATTTCCGGAAATCGCAGCCATTACGCGATATGGAGATCATTCTACCAGGCAAAACTGACCGAAGTTGGAAAGACAGCATTGTTAGGAACCTCTCTTTTGACGAAGTGAAAGACATTCCATTCCAACTAACTCCTGCCGCCCAAGATCCTGTTCGTCAAGATTTTAATGGCAATTTGCTATCAGGGGGTCCGATGGTCAACATTGATGGGGTTGGCAATGTGGATGGGGTATTCCCTCCCGATACCGATGGCGATGTAGGCCCGAACCACTATTTTCAAATGATCAATCTTTCGTTTGCCATTTATGACAAGCAAGGCAATAAGCTCTATGGACCCGTAAAAAACAGCACTTTATGGGCTGGGTTTGCAGGGCCTTGGGCAGGCACAAACGATGGAGACCCTATTGTACTCTATGACGAAGTAGCCGACAGATGGTTTGCAAGCCAGTTTGCTGTAAACACCAGCAATGGAACCTATTGGGAACTAATAGCCATTTCGCAAACACCCGATCCTTTAGGAGCTTGGTATCAATATGCCTTTGAATTTCCAGCTTTTAACGATTACCCGAAAGTTGGGGTATGGGGCGATGCATATTATGCCTCATTTAATATGTTTGGAAGTTATCTCAGGGTTGCTGCTGCTGCGTTTGAACGTACCGAGATGTTAGCCGGGAATCCCGCCGCTCGCATGGTTTTGTATGATCTCCCGCAAAATGCCGGCCCATGGAGTATGTTGCCTGCCGATGTAGATGGCCAATCACCACCTGCCGGCGCACCAAATTACTTCGCTTATTTTACGGATAATGGAACTGGGGGCGGACAAGATGAAATGCACTTCTGGGAATTTCATGTGGATTGGGCCAACGTGAACAATTCAAGCTTTACCAACGCCTTTACATTGGCGGTTGAACCCTTTGATGCCTATTTTTGCAATGCACCACGCCATGCCTGTATCCCACAGCCCGGCACCGGCCAAAAACTCGAAACCTTATCTGATAGGTTGATGTACAGGCTTCAATACCGCAATTTTGGCACCTATCAAACCATGGTTACCAGCCATGCTGTTGACTTTGATGGAAATGGGCATGGTGGTATCAGGTGGTACGAATTTCGGAAAACAGGCTCCAACCCTTGGGGCATCCACCAACAAGGAACCTATGCTCCCGATGCGTCTAACCGCTGGATGCCGAGCGCTGCAATGAATGGAAATGGTGAAATAGCCGTGGGATATACGCTCTCCGATGAAACACATTACCCTTCGCTTCGGTATGCTGGCAGATCAGCCAATGCACCGCTAGGGACACTTAACTTCGCCGAAGTTGAAGCCCGAACAGGAACTGCTTCACAAGGAAGCTATGCACGTTGGGGCGATTATGCAAGTATGTCAATTGACCCTGTGGATGATACAACTTTTTGGTTTACTACCGAATACATGAAGTATGGCTGGGCCACACGCATTATTTCGTTCAACTTTGGTACTCCATCAACGCCTACTGCTAGTGCGGGTACTGATACCTTGATGTGTGATGCCTTGGCATATCATAACACCTTGGCTTCGGCTTCAAACCAACGCCTAAGTGAATGGACAACATCGGGAGATGGCTATTTTATCAAACCATTTGAAATAAACTCCATCTACTTTTCTGGGACAAACGACAAGGCAGCTGGCGAGGTAAATTTAACCATCAAATCGTATGGCTATGATATGGTTACAGAGACTACCGACACCATGCTATTATCGCTAAGCCCAATGCCCGCTTGCGGTGCTGGACCAGATACTTTGATTTGTTTGTATGATGAAGCCCTGCTCAAAGGTTTTGCAGCAAACTACGATTCCATTAAATGGACCAGCAGTGGCGATGGCAGTTTTGCAAACGACACGCTTCTGGAAACGGTATATACACCAGGTCCTACAGATATTTCGAAAGGATTTGCCAAGCTCAAACTTACAGCTTATCCGCTGCTACCCTGCCCTGTTCCGGTATATGATCAGGTAAAAGTAAACATCGATGCCTGTACCGATGTAGCAGATTTAAACAGGAAAAGGTTCAGCATTAGCGTGGTACCAAATCCATCAACTGGTGTATTCCAGTATGCCATCGAAGGGCTATATGATAGCCATGGACGTATGGAAATTTATGACGCTATGGGCCAATTGGTTTTCAATCAGCAATTAATGCCCTCGGCAAGCCGTATCACAAACAAACTAAATATGCAGTTGATGCCTAAGGGTGTTTACATCTTAAAGGTTTATAAGGATGATGAGGTCCTTACCTCAATACTGGTAACCAAATAATTTTTTACTAAATTAAAATCAATACTTTACCGAAGTATAGCTTCAAATTGCAGCGGCAAAGTGCAGCCAAAAGTTTGGTGAATCAGATAAAGTTGTATATTTGCAGCCGCTTTCGTTAGCAATAACGGAATCTAGTTACGGATCGGGGCGTGGCGCAGTTGGCTAGCGTACTTGCATGGGGTGCAAGGGGTCGCGAGTTCGAGTCTCGCCGCTCCGACCAGATTAAAAGACCACTTGAAAAGGTGGTCTTTTTTT
>CAZKHA010000135.1:0-9301 GCA_964552325.1 uncultured Bacteroidales bacterium | reverse complement strand
GAATTAATGAGGATGAAATAAGCAAGCTTTTTAAAGTTTTTCAGAAAACCAGCACCCGGACAACCTCTGGTGAGCGCAGCAATGGCCTAGGGCTTGCTATTGTTAAGAAAATTATTGAGGCGCATGGCGGCAATGTTGGCGTTAAGACTAAACATGGAAAAGGTTCGGAATTTTATTTTGAGCTGCCATTGCCTAATTAAACCAGGAACAGCACTTGGCAACTAGTCAAAATCATCTGTTCCTGTCCTTCACCATATCCATTTAAGGATTGCTTTGGTTAAATAGCCTTAAATCAGGGTTAAAAAGTGTTAAAGTACCTTGTTAACACTTTACTTTTACCATGATTTTTAGTTGTTTTGCACCCAAAAATTACGCAATTCCATGGATATTAAAGTCACAAATCTTACAAAGAAATATGGCCCACAATTGGCCGTCGATAACATTTCTTTTGAAGTAAAAACCGGAGAAGTGCTTGGTTTCCTAGGGCCAAATGGAGCTGGAAAGACTACTACCATGAAGGCTATCACCACTTTTTTAGAGCCCACCTCGGGCGAAATTAGTGTTGGGGCATTCACCACACATCAGCATCCCGACAAAATCCGCAAGCACATTGGCTACCTGCCCGAAAGCAATCCGCTGTACACTGAAATGCCTGTAATTGACTACCTTCACTTTGTGGCAGCTTTACAGGGAATTCCCCAAGCCAACATCCCAAACCGCATCCTCGAAATGGTTAACACTTGCGGGCTTGAAGGCGAAAAACATAAGAAGATTTCAGAACTCTCGAAAGGTTACCGCCAGCGTGTTGGTTTGGCACAAGCCCTTATACACAACCCCGAAGTATTGATACTTGACGAGCCCACCTCTGGCTTAGATCCCAACCAAATTATGGAAATACGCGATTTGATACGTAGGATTGGGAAAGAAAAGACCGTATTGTTGAGTTCGCATATCTTGGCCGAGGTAGAAGCCACCTGCGATCGCATCCTCATCATCAACAAAGGACGTATTGTAGCCGATGGCACTGCCGAAGAACTTCGCAAACGTGCAACAGGTCACGAAATCCTAAAAATTTGCATCGAAGAGGCACCCACCAACGAAGCCTTTAACGCACTCAAAGAATTGGAAACCATTGCTTCAGTAGATTTTAACGCCGATAAGCCGGGCTATTTCGAAATTCAGAGCAAGCCAGGCTCATCTTCAAAACGGGCCATTTTCAGCCTTTGTGCTGCCAACAATTGGTTCTTAACCGAAATGACCCCATTTGAAACCAAGCTCGAAGATGTTTTCCGTGAATTGACTATCCATTAATCTTCAAAAACAATTCATTATGCAAAAAATACTGATCATAGCCAAACGCGAGTTGCAATCGTTCTTCGATAGCCTCATGGCCTATATCCTGCTGGTGGTTTTTCTTGGATTCAGCGGGTTTTTTACATGGATTTACCTTTCCGATATATTTTTCATCAATCAGGCCACTTTATCGGGTTTCTTCGGCATAGCCTATTGGACCCTGTTCTTTATCATCCCAGCACTCACCATGAAATCGCTGGCCGAAGAGAACAGACTTGGGACCATCGAGCTTTTACTCACCAAGCCCGTAAACCATTGGCAGATTGTGGCCGGAAAGTTTGCCTCCATCCTATTCCTAATCCTTATTGCACTGTTGTTCACGCTGCCCTATTATATTACAGTATCACAACTGGGCCCTATTGACCATGGTGCGGTTTTGGCGGGTTACCTTGGCCTCTTGTTAATGGCTTCGGTTTATACTGCACTCGGCATCTTTGCAAGTAGCGTCTCGGGCAATCAAATCGTTGCCTTCCTGTTAGCCCTGTTTATCGGCATCTTCTTTCATTGGATATTCGAAATGCTTGGCGGCAACCTACCAGGAATTATCGGCGGCACCCTTACCTATTTGAGTATTAGCACCCATTTTGATGCCCTCACACGCGGGGTGATCGATAGCAAAGATATCATCTATTTTATTTCGTTAACGCTTTTGGCTTTGTTCGGCGCCCGCTTGAACCTGGAAGCAAATCGCAGTTAATTGGCCAACCTAATCCTTTAAAAAGATGAAAAAGAAAACCACCTTCTCAAGCAATATACTCCTGATAGCCGGCATTGTTATACTTGTTAACATATTGGCAGCCCGGTTCTTCCTACGCCTCGACTTTACGGCAGACAAACGTTATTCGCTTTCGAAAGCTACCAAGGATATTTTGGCAAACCTGCCCGAAACCGTTACCATCAAGGCTTATTTCACCGAAGACCTTCCGGCGCAATACACCGTTTCGCGCCGCGATTTCAAGGAAATGCTGATGGAATATGCTGCTCGGTCAAAAGGTAACATTGTTTATGAGTTTATCGACCCCAACAAAGACCAAGAAACTGAGCAAGCCGCCATGCAGGCCGGCATTCAGCCACTGCTGATCAATGTTCGCGAAAAAGATCAGGTTAAGCAGCAAAAAGCATTTATGGGCGCTGTTATTCAGTTGGGCGACCGCAAGGATATCATACCTTTTGTTCGCCCCGATGGAAGCATGGAGTATATGCTAAGCTCTAGCCTTAAAAAGCTTTCAGTGGTAAACAAGCCGTTAATTGGTTTAATTCAAGGCCATGGCGAACCCTCACAAGCTTCTTATGCCCAAGCCCTTCCGCAACTTGGTGTGCTTTATACCGTTGAAGCTGTTAACCTGGCTGATTCTGCCCTCAAGCTTACCGATTATGTAACCCTAGCCTTAATTGCTCCACAAGACTCCATTCCCGCTGATCAACTTGCCAAGCTAGACGATTACCTGCGCAATGGAGGCAACATCTATATTGCTATGGATCGCGTTGAGGGCAACTTCCAAACCGTTTCGGGCAATAGCAAGACTACCGGACTAGAAACCTGGTTGGAAATGAAAGGCTTGCTAGTTGATAACAATTTTGTGGTAGATGCGCAATGCGGACCGATAAGCGTTGTACAACAACAAGGCGGTTATAGTATTCAGACCCAGGTCAATTTCCCCTTTTTCCCAATTATCACAACTTTTGCTGACAACCCAGCTACCAAAGGCTTGGAGCAAGTGATGTTACCCTTTGCTTCGAGCATTACCTGGAAAGGCAGTCCAAGTTTCACCTTTACGCCTTTATTAAAATCATCCAAACAAAGTGGCGCTTTGGTTCCTCCTGTTTATTTTGACATTAATAAGCGGTGGACTGAGCAAGACTTCACGCAATCGGGTTTGGTGCTGGGCGCGTTGGTAGAAGGCAATTTTGGCGGATCGAAACCGGGCAAGCTCCTGGTGATCTCAAACGGACAATTCGCCGTGAACGGAGAAGGCCAGCAGCCCCGGCAAGTTCAGCCCGACAATGTTTCGCTCATGGTCAACTCCATTGATTGCCTTTCGGATGCAACCGGTTTGATTGACCTCCGAACAAAAGGCATTACCGCCCGCCCGCTCAAACAGATGGAAGACAGTTCGAAAACCATGGTAAAATGGCTCAACTTCTTATTGCCCATCGCTTTGGTAATTGTTTACGGTGTTTACCGAACCGCCCGCCGCAAAAACCAACGCATGAGACGTATGGAAGTAGGTTATGTTGACTAACGCCCCAATTAAACTCAACAATCCTATGAAGAATAACAAGTTACTTATTATTTTCGGAGTTTTGCTAGCTGCTGTTGCATGCGTTTGGTTTTTTGACCGCGAAAATGGCGACAGCACCTTTGATGGCGAAATCCTAAAAATTGACACTTTGGCCGTTGATGAAATCAGGGTAAAACCACCAAAGGCATTAGAAGAAATCATCCTAAAAAAGGACTCCTCGGCTTGGCTTGTATCAGGAAATGGCAAGACCTATTCAACGGATAAAGGCTTGATAAAAAACATATTGATGGTTTTTTCGAAGCTTTCGTCCGACCGACTAGCTTCACGCGATGCCGCCAAACTTAAAGACTACGAACTGGATGACAGCACGGGAACCCAAGTTGTTTTTTATGCTAAAGGCGAAAAGCTTGATGGAATCGTATTGGGAAAGTTCAGCTTTAGCCAGCAGCCCGGCACTTCAATGTACGGACAAGGTGGGGCGCAAATATTTACCTATGTTCGAAAACCAAGTGAAGCCGAAGTCTATACAGTTGAAGGTTATTTAAAATCACTCTTCGGACCCGAAGTAAATAGCTATCGTAACCACGTACTTGCCAAGATTGAGAAAGATCCCATAACAATGATCAAGTTCAATTATCCAGGTGATTCAAGCTTTAGCCTCGAAAAACAAGGAACGAAGTGGATGATGGGCAAACTGCTGGCCGATTCGTTGGCTGTAGTTCAGTATCTGAGCTCTTTGTCTTTCATCAATGGATCGGCTTTTGTGGATGACTTTAAATCAACTGGAAACCAAGCTCTTTACAGTATTGACATCTATAATGGGGGAACCCTGCCAGTTAACTTCTTCGCATACCCATCCGATAGCTTAAGTGGTCCGACTATTGGCTATTCAGGTAATGGCGGTGTATATTTCAAAGGCAATGAAGGCGGTCTCTTTAAACGGATATTTAAGCGATTAAATGATTTTGCGCCAAAAGCAAAGCCAACAAAATGATGTAAGCGCCCCGAAAGGGGCGTTTTTTTTAACCAGAGGAACAGCACGTTACATTCACATCTATTTATAAATCTGCATACGGTTCAACGCATTCCTGTACTTTTCGGCATTCAGCATCTGCTGTTCATAATTGGCCGTAAATACATGGCTTCCTGACATATCGCTATCGGCACAAAAAAAGAAGTAATTGTGCTTTTCGTAGTTAAGTGTGGCATCAATTGAAGCAATAGAAGGAATACAGATTGGACCTGGTGGCAATCCTGCATACTTGTAGGTATTGTAGGGCGATTCAATTTCTTTATGAACATTAAGGATGCGCCGAATGCTAAAATCACCCAAGGCAAACTTAAGCGTGGGATCGGCCTGCAAAGGCCAGTTGCCTTTAATGCGATTCATGTAAACACCGGCAATACGGCTTTTTTCAGTGTTTTTATTGGTTTCTTGCTCCACGATAGAAGCCAAGGTTACAACCTGAGGGATACTCAACCCAATCGATTGGGCTTTTGCTTTGCGCTTTTCGTTCCAAAACACATTGAACTCCTTGTACATCTTGTCAATAAAAGCATCGGCAGAGGTATTCCAGTAAAATTCATACGTATTTGGGATAAAGAGGCATACTGCCGTTTGAGGATTAAGGCCAAATTTTGTTAAATAAGCTGAATCGTTGAGCTTGTTCAACAATTCAACCGAATCGGCTTCAATCTGCTGGGCAATCCTGCCCGCAAACTGATCCTTGGTTCGCATATTGTTAAATATCAACTTTACTGGCTCTTGCCGCCCTGAACCAATCATTCGGATAATTGACAAATTACTCATTCCTTGAACGATTTTATATCGCCCAGGTTTAAAGTTCTTTACAAGTTGCTTCCGTCCAGCAAGCCATTCAAAAGATGTTCTGTCTACTATAAGCCCATGCGAATAAAACACAGCTTTCACTTTTTCAAAATCAGCACCTGTTGGAATGCAAACATAAGCCTCTTTACCGTCATTTAGCCAGACATTTGATCCGAAAAGCGCATTATAGAGCCTGAAAGCCACTACTAAAGCAACACCAATCAGAATAAGCAATGAGTAAATGACAAACTTCTGAAAAGGGGTCTTTTTTCCGCGACCAGAGCGATATTTATTGAGGTAATAGGCCATTTTACAAAGGTGATGGGTTTATTAGTTGAAACATCAATTCATTGATCCAATTGCCATTGTACCGCACCCAATCAAGCCTTTTACCCGTTAACTCAAAACCATGCTTACGAAACAAACCAATACTTGTTTCATTTTCCTCCGAAATAGTGCAATAAAGTTGATGTAGCCCTAACTGCCGAAAGCAATGGTCAATTAGTAAGCTTAAAGCCTCACTGGCATAACCCATTGCCCGATGCGATGTTAGAATCATAATGCCCACGCCCGCCCGTTGGTGTAACGGGTCAAAATCAAAGAGGTCGAGGGTTCCAATAGCGAGTTGGGCCTCGTTTAAGTGTATTATCAACCGCAACTCTTTGTTTGCGTACAGATCGTTTGATGCCGACAGCACATATTGTTCGATTGCGAACCGCGAGAATGGGGCATGGGTATTGCTTACACGCCACAAATGCTGGTCGTTCTCCCATGCAAAAAGCAGGTCGATATCTTCGGGCTCAAGTGCCCGGAGCGAAACAGTGCTACCTTTTATCATGGCAACTCAACACTTCCTTTAAACACAAACTGCGCAGGGCCTTCGAGTCTAACATTTTTGTAAACACCATCTTGCTCATTAAAAGCAACTTTTAAATCGCCACCGAGTGTATGTACTTCAACAAGTTCTGAATCCAAATCCATGGCTTTGACCCAAGCAATGGAAGCGGCGGTAACGCCTGTGCCACAACTTAGCGTCTCATCTTCAACACCTCGTTCATATGTCCTGACAAAAATGCCATCATTCAGTTTCGACACAAAATTTACATTTATCCCATCTTGGCTATAGTCTTCAAAGTAACGAATACTCCTTCCTTCATCAAAAACGTCGTATTCAGCAACATTATTAACAAATCGAACAAAATGTGGCGAACCTGTATTTAGGATGTAATCCCTTTTAACCTTTTTAAGGCTGTGCACATCAGCCATTTGAAGGTTGACAACCCAGGTGTTTGCTGTTTGAGAAATTACCGTGGCATGATGCACACCATCCGGTGCATCAAATTCAACTTGCTGTTTAACAATACCTAACATAGCAGCTAAAGCCACAATACAGCGGCCGCCATTCCCACACATTGTCGATTCACGACCATCGCTATTAAAGTATTTCATTTTAAAAGCAAAGTCATTACTTGCATTTAACAGCATCAGCCCATCAGCGCCAATACCAAACCGACGGTGGCACAGGGCGGCAATTTGATAGGCAGATGCTGAAAAAATGTCAGTACGGTTGTCAATGAGTATGAAATCATTGCCGGTACCATGAAATTTATAGAAGTCTATTAACATTTAACCCTTTTTAATACATTTTAACAAAACTATATAAAACTGTATTTCAATAACTTAATATAAAAGCCATCAATATACCCTCGCCATCTTGCCGCTTTAGGTACAAAAATTGAGGGTTGCACAAAGATACAATAAAAACAGGCTTACGGTTTAACCAAACATTAACTAAACATTACATAATGGGCAAGCTATAGGCACGTTTTAATCATACTAAATTAAGAAAGGATATTAATATGAAAAAATTTGCTGTTTTACTTATAACCGCGATGGCGGGAGGTCTTTTGGCGGTTGGAATCTACAAAATTCTTGACACTAACAAACCTCGCTATGCCATACAACAAAACATTCCTGCACAAGCTGTCTCTTTCAGCGGATTACCCGTTCCTCCCTCCGATTTTGTGGAAGCTGCCGCTTTGAGTGTACATGCCGTTGTACACATTAAAGCAGAGTTTTCGCGCAAAAACAATCTCTACGATGATTTCTTTGAAAGTTTTTTTAATGGAGGTTATCATGGTGGGAGGCAAGCTCCAATTACAGGTACTGGTTCGGGCGTAATTATTTCGCCTGATGGTTACATAGTTACAAACAACCATGTAGTTCAGGATGCCAACGATATTGAAGTTACGCTGAACGATAAAAGGGTTTTCAAGGCAAAGGTAGTTGGCACTGACCCCACGAGTGACCTTGCAGTAATTCAAATTGACGCCAACGACTTACCCTTCTTAAATTATGGCAACTCCGATCAGGTTCAAGTGGGTGAATGGGTATTGGCAGTAGGTAATCCATTTAACTTAACCTCGACTGTAACGGCTGGTATTGTAAGTGCTAAGGCCAGAAACATCAACATTTTAAGCGACAAGAACGGTCAATCCATCGAGTCGTTTATACAAACCGATGCTGCCGTAAACCGTGGAAACAGTGGTGGAGCTTTGGTTAACACACGTGGTGAACTTGTAGGCATAAACGCAGCTATAGCCTCAGGAACAGGATTTTACACAGGATATTCATTTGCAATACCCGTAAACATAGTTAAAAAAATAGTTCGCGACTTATTGCAATACGGTGAGATTCAGCGCGCTTACATGGGAGTACAGATACGGGAGGTTGATGCCGCATTAGCTACTGATAAAAAACTTGGAGAGATTAAAGGGGTTTACATAGCTGCCTTAACAGAAAGCAGCTCAGCCGAGAAAGCTGGGATAAAGACTGGTGATGTTATTATTTCTATAGATGGTGTTGCTGTCAATTCAAATTCTGAACTCATTGAAGTTATTAGCCAGCACAGCCCTGGAGATGAAGTAATTGTTGAACTAACGCGGGATGGAAAGTCATTTAAAGCTGAAGTAACTTTAACTAATAGCTCGGGAAACACCAAAATAGTGAAACGTGAAGAGCCCACATTTATGGATGACCTTGGTGCTGCTTTTGCCCCTGTAAACGAAGAAACCATGAAAACACTTCGTATTCAAAACGGGGTAGAAGTTACTGATTTGAAAAGCGGTGCATTAGCTTCTATTGGAATCAAGAAAGGTTTCATTATTACACGAATTGATCGGGTACGCGTTTCCAACACCAACGACATTGAGCAAGCCCTTAAGGGCAAACGTGGAGGCATCTTAATAGAGGGCATCTATCCGAATGGAATAAGGGCATATTATGGTCTTGGTTTGTAAGCCATTTATATACAAGTAACTCAAATTCAAGATAATAAACAGAATTTGGATAACATTATTCCAACAAAAAGCCGATTTGGTTTGTCATCACTTCAACAAAACAGTGCTGGCAAACCATGTCATTTTCATCATTTTAATAATATAACAATAATTTAACTTGACAAAGGCAGTGGAATTTCGTATTTTAGCGGAATTAATTATGCGGAAGCAAAACATTTTTGAGGAAATTCTGTTATATAGTACGAGGGATGTGTGAAGGTGAATTATGCTTTCTTTCTTCAATCATGAAGGACAAGGCGCTTCCTCTTTGCTGCCGTCATTACAACTCTTTAATACACAACTAAATGAGGCAACTTAAAATTACCAAATCCATAACCAACCGCGAGACGGCTTCACTGGACAAATATCTTCAAGATATTGGCCGCGAGGAGCTTATTTCGGCTGAGGAAGAGGTTAAGCTGGCACAACGCATTAGGGAAGGTGACCAAAAAGCTTTAGAAAAGCTTTGCAAAGCCAACCTTCGCTTTGTTGTATCTGTTGCCAAGCAATATCAAAATCAGGGGCTTAGCCTTCCTGAC
>CAZKHA010000134.1:0-9400 GCA_964552325.1 uncultured Bacteroidales bacterium | reverse complement strand
TCTTTTGTTACTTTTCTTTTCGCCCGCTCGGGAAAAGAAAAGTAAGGATAGTACAATCAGGTTAATCTAATTATTTGAACAACAAGTACTAATATGTAAAATCATTGCTGAACATCTTGATTGCTTTTTTTTACTCCGACTTAATTGGGCTGTACATTATTCATATAATTACCCACGTAATATGGCTAAGAGCCACTGTTATTCTTTTTGAATTTTGCCCGTATCATTCGTGGTTTTCCATGCAAATCATGCCGCACTTCCACTTCCCCAAATCCAAACGTACCTAGCATCTCACGGGTTTCCAAGGCCAAGGCCTCGTTTATCTCTAAATATAGCAATCCATTATGCTTTAGGCTGTTTTGGGCGAATTGCGCAATGTGCCGATAATAAAGCAATGAGTCGTTATCGGGAACAAACAAGGCAAGGTGGGGTTCATATTCGATAACATTGGGCCGCATTCGGGCTTTTTCAAGTTCACGTACATAAGGTGGATTCGACACCATAAAATCGAAACTTCCGGCATATGGCAAGGGCGCTGTGCCCAGAATATCATGTTGAAGGATGTGGATGCCTGCCTGTAGATTTTGGTTGTTTTGTTGGGCTATGGTAAGTGCATCATTTGAAACATCCGTAGCGTACATGGTCAAGTGCTTCATTTTTAAGGCTAAGCTGAGCGCGATGCATCCGCTTCCGGTGGCAATGTCGATGCCCGTTAGGTTCGGGGTATTTTTAAGGTCTTCCAATATCCAAAGCACCAATTCTTCGGTTTCGGGGCGGGGGATGAGCACACCCGGCTTTATTGCAAACGTAAGATCAAGAAACCAAGTTTTGCCCAAAACATACTGCAAAGGCTTGTGCTGCAGCAATTCCTTAAATGCAAAATGCACGCTCAAAATCTCTGATTCGCTTAATCGGGCATCCTGTTCCGCAGTTCGTTTTAAACGGTTTATACCTGTATATTCTTCCAGAACGATGTTGGCAATGGCTTTTGCCTCATCCAATCCATACAAGGCAGCTAAAAGCCTGGTATAATGGTTATAGATATCGCTGGCTCGGTTTGAATGGATTTCGAGGGGCATGGTGGATTTTAAAAGGCAATCTTACTGAAATTATTTGAAACAACCTAATGCAGAATACAATGGTACAGGATGAAAGGCACAGGGTGCAAGGCACAGGGTGAAAGGCACAGGGTGAAAGGTGCATGGAAAAGGGTGAACGAAAGAAGAGAAGAAGAGGTGAATGGGAGAAGGGGTGAATGGGTGGATGGGTGAAAGGCCATTGTAAATTGTAAATTGTGAATTGTAAATTTTAAATTTGGTTTGATCTATCCCATAGCCTAGCAACTGAGTATCAATATTTTAATTTTTCAATTACATCTTTTTTTAATGGAGGTAAATGCCTTTGAATTATTACCCAAATCATCGATGAATCAACAGCATCATAAGCATGAATTAATCTGTTTCGGAACCCTACAATCTTTTTGGCATTTACAAGTGTTGATCCAGGAAATAACTTATCAAACTTATTAACGGCTTCTCCAATAATACCAAGTTGACGTTCAACGGCACTTTGCGTCTTCAGGTCGTTCGAATAATCATTGAAATTTAAGGTTGTGCTTGTAAATTGTTCAATGAGTTCAATCGCCATTAAAACGTCAGACAAGTATTTTTTGCCTTGCTCCGTCATAAATTAATATTTTAGTTGAATCAATATTCTTTCGCAAATACGGGTTTCGTATGGATGAATCAGTAAGTAAATCAACTTTTCTATGAAAGAGGTTCTCAAAAGTATCCCATAAAGAAATTAATTTTTCCCCCCTTTCAATAGGATCCGGTTCATCTATCTCTACCAAAAAATCAATATCACTTTCTTTATAATCAAATCTATCTGTAACTGATGAGCCAAAAGCATATAAGTATTTCACCTTATGATTTTGACATACAGCATTGAAGCCATTCAAATTTTTTGATATTTCATCTTTTATAACCATTATCCAAAAGTAGTATAATCTTCTGTATTGTCAAAATATTGGAAAGCAATGATGATTTCTATTCACCAGTTAGTTGTTATACTGCTTCTAGCTGAATTGGCTTCGCAAATTCAGCTAGAAGCAGTTAAACCCGAATCGCTTCGCTCTCGGGACAAAAGTACCGAGAGGCTTGTTTTTATAAAAATTTGCAAACTCAAGCCGATTCGGTATAGTACCTGCCTGCCTGCTCAAGCGACCAATTTTCGTAGCTGTAGAGCCAAATATCCTCAATATCTTGTAAGGTCTTGATGATTTGGTAGTTCATTTTTTCAAATGCTTGGCATGTAAATTCTTGAGATTTTCATTTCTGTCAAAGTCCTCCACAAAGCCGCTCATTTCACCGGTTTCAAGCTCTGTTTTCAAGGCTTTGTACTTGTTTTCTTCATTTTCCAAAAGCCGGAGAGCAGTTCTAACCACTTCGCTAACCGATGAAAATCGTCCAGAAGCAATTTTTTCTTTCACAAAGTTCTCAAAATATTCACCAAGAAGAATAGATGTGTTTTTTGCTATGGCTACAAATTTTTTACAAATATACCAATCCTTGGTATTTTTCGGATGTGTAACCGGATATAGAAGTTCGTCAAAATTCTAAACGCTAAAAATCCCCTAGGTGCTTCACACCGAACCTTGGCTTTGTAAGTACTAGCTGATAAAATGAAAAAGAGCGTTGAATAATTTTCATCTAGTGATATTAATTTGGTATTTATTTCTCTGTGATCCTCTGTGCCTAATTTTTTCAACTCTGTGTAAGCTTTTAAGGTAATGAATTAAGGTATATTTTTTATTTTAAGGTTGATAGTGAGGTTTCTTGTCTATTGAATAAACCAAGGTGCATCGCACCGCCCCCTTTGTAGCAAACACGTTATGCCAGAAATTCGCAAGGTGCAGCGCACCGCACCAGCGGCGTTGGCCAAATTAGAAAACAAATTTTTAATTGTCGTTAATACAAAAATATTGGATTCAAAGGCCTCTTAATTAAATCATTCACAATACTATAGGATTTCTCCCTGCGGTCGAAATGACCCAATTTTTTTTGCCTTTCGGTGGACAAGTGGTAGGATTTTAGAATTCAAAAGAAAGGCCCAAAATGTAGGATAAGCCCGCGTGAGGGATAGTAGCGGAAAGCCCGGAGCGCAGCGAGGACTTGCAGCGATAGCCCGACCCGCCAGGGGCACGCCCAAATTACAGGATTGAAACGTATTATTATTACAATTTATTAAACCTGCGTTTGTACCTGCTGGTTCCATCCATCAACACCTCTATGATGTAACGGCCCGGCTTCAGGTGGTTGAGGCTGTAGTTGAAGCTGCCTTGCTTAACTTGTGCATAAAAATGCTTCTCAACCGGTACCCCATCCGATGTAATAATCACATCCATTTTGCTGGCCAGGTCGGCATGAACATCCAGCGCAATTTGGTCCTTGGCCATGCGCGGGAACAGCACAAACGAATATTGGGTTTGGGTGGTATCGGCAGCCAAGTTGTGTACTGCCTCAAAACAATAGTGTATCCCATCGCCATTATCGCTCTCAAAGTTGTGTATCAAGCGGCCGTTAAGATCGAGCATGCGCAAGAAGCCGTAGCCAGATTCGGGCTCGTACCAAAACTCGAGGCCATCGCCGGCGCTATCGCTCAAAGCGAGGGTGTAAACGGCGGGTGAGAGCTTCAAGGTATCGGTATAAACGGTGGCTGGCTTTAAGGTTTTACCTGTTTTCTGGAATACGACGCTGCCCTTGGTATCGCGGATCATGAGGTCGTTCTCGCGGGGCTTGTTGTTGGTGCGGAATTGCAGCACAAAGGTGGTAGGCTGAACCGGAGGGGCCTCAAATTGCGATTGTAAGGTATTATCGCCCGCCCACGCATCGGCTTTGCCATTGGGTTTTTTGATGCTTACGTTGAATGTTGACTGTTTTCCGGTGTGTTGAATTATGCCCGGAAGCTGAATAGTGGCGGTTTGGTTAAACCCTAGGCGGCCTTTCCATATATAGGTTGCAGGTTTTAGTCCCTCGGTACCGTATTCGATGGTAAGTTGTGTGAGGGCATCGTAGCCATTGTTTTTAATTTGGATGATGGGTGTGGCGCCTTCGGGGTTCAGGCGGTTGTATTTGGGATGCTTGTTGGGCACCATAATTTCCAGGATGGACGCATCGTTACGGGCCAAGGGCTTGGTGTAATACACCATATAGGAGGCAATGCTCTCGGTGGCGCCTTTGTTGGCAGTGGCCGTGTAAGGCTCCATGGTGATGCTGAATTGGTGTTGGCCTGCGGTGGCTGCCATATCATACACATCGGCTTGTTGCAGATCGCCCGGGCACCAGAGGGCACGGTCGTAAATCCAGGTGCCGCCTTGTGGGTAGAGCGGATTATCGCCACAATTTTTCCATAAGTCCTTGCGGTTGACCAGTTGGCCATCTAAAAACAGTTGACGCCAGCGGCTGCAAAACTCGCTACAGCCTTTGGGCTGGTCCATGCCATGGCCGGTATGTTGTATCCTGAAGCGCGCCAGTGCAATGCGTTGATCGGTGATAAACTGAAAGGGTTTCAACTGCATTTCGATGGTGGTATCGGGATTGCCGTACATAAAGTTGCCATCCCACACCTTGGCAAAGCCAATTTGATGTACGATTTCGGGTCCGAAGGTGAATTCAAAGGCTAGGCTAAGCTTCCATCCCACTGTTTTGGGTTCGTAGCCACTGTGGTTGTATTCTACTTCAACGCTGTCGCGCAAAAAGCTGGTAAAATCGGTTACATCGGCGGTCCATTCCCATGACCATCCTTTGCCAAAAATGCTTCCATAGGGCGTAAGCATTCGGCCCAATTCATAATCGAGCGAAGAGCCTTTTACACCCCCAATACGCCGGATACGGATGTGGTCAAGGTAGTCCCAATGGGCTGTTGGAAGGCTGTCGGGTGAGCCCAACGTAACTTTCATCACTATTTTTCGCACCGATTTGGCTTTATCGGGGAATACGCCCCAAGCCTTGTAAGGATTGATACCTTGCGAAGGATCGGTAACAATGGTAAGCTGGTTGTGGGTTGTAACAGTTTGTTTAATTGGTTTTTGTGCAATTAGCTGCAACGAAAGTATTGCAAAGAATACGGCTAAATAGGTTTTAAGCATGGGTATAAGTTTGGGTGTACAAAGTTAGGTTTTTTGGCTTATTAAAAAAATTGGAAAAGTAAGTAGGCTCAAGGTTGGGACAAATTAGTGCAGCATGCAGGTTTTTTTCCGTAATTTGCTCCCTCAATACCTTTTTTGGCTGAAATGGATCCATTAGATGCTTGATTTTAGCGATAAAAATTGGTTTGAAAATGAAACACTCGAATGGAAGTTTTATGAATGCTGTATATATTGAAATAGCCGAATTACTTAAGCGTGATAGCCAGGGTGTATTATGTATTGTTACCCAAACGGCTGGCTCGTCGCCACGCAAGGCTGGAAGCAAAATGCTGGTACGAAGCGATGGAAGCACCTATGGTACCATTGGCGGTGGCAAGGTTGAATACGAAGTAATTAACAAGGCAAAAACGCTTCTCGGCACCGAGAATCCCTTGTTATTGGCCTTTGACCTCGATCCCTCGTATGGATTGGAATGCGGGGGCCACATGGAAGTTTATCTCGAGCCTATTGGCACGCATCATACGCTCTACATCTTTGGCGCGGGCCATGTGGGCACCGCCGTTGCAAAACTTGCCAAGCAACTGGGCTTTAGGGTTATACTTTGCGATGAGCGCCAAGGTATTGCCGATAACCAGCACCTAACGGATATTAAAATAATTTACGGCGATTACCCGAAACTTTTAGCTGAATTAAAATTTAACAAAACGGATTATGCCTTGGTTACCACCCATGCCCACACCTTTGATGTGGAGGTTACGGCCTATTTGGCGCCCTTGGGATTAACCTGGTTGGGTATGATTGGCAGCCGTAGCAAGGTAGCAACTGCCCGTAAACGGTTTGCCGAAGAGTTTGGGCTGAACACATCGCAAATTGATGCCATCGAAATGCCTGTTGGAATACCCATTGCAGCCGAAACCCCCGATGAGATAGCCTTAAGCATCGTAGCCCGCATAGTGGATGTAAAGAACCGCCTGCTCGGTTATACCCCCAAGACAAAGAATTAAAAATCCTTTGAAACAGATTCCAAGTTTTGTATTTTTACTGGTAAATTATCAAAATCAACGCACGCAATGAGCAAGCAGCAAATTATCCGGTTTTTGTTGAATGGCAAGCCCCATGAAATAGATTTTGGCAAGCACGATAGCTTTAAGCCTTCTACTACCCTACTGAACTATTTACGGTCGTATCCATACTTAAAGGGCACCAAAGAAGGCTGTGCCGAGGGCGATTGCGGGGCATGTACGGTGGTTGTGGCCACGATAAAGGATGATAAACTCGTTTACAAAGCAATAAATTCGTGTTTGGTATTCCTACCATGGATACATGGCAAGCATGTGATAAGCGTTGAGGGCCTAGCTACCCAGAACCAACTTCATCCTGTGCAGCAACAATTAATTGATTTATATGGCAGTCAATGTGGGTTCTGTACCCCAGGCATCGTGCTATCGCTTTTTGCCCTGTATAAAAGTGGGCATCAGCCTGAGCGGGAATATGTTGAGCAAGCTTTGAATGGGAATCTATGTCGTTGCACGGGTTACCAGCCCATAATGGATGCAGCCTTAAACGTACTTGCCATGGATGGGCAGGATCAGTTTACGGCTCAGGAACCCAATGTAATTGCGCAACTACAGCAATGGCAGCATCAGTCGCTCGAAATACACCACCCTGACCAACACTACCTACGGCCATCAAACCTTTTTGAAGCCTTGGCCTATCGCTCGCAATACCCTCAGGCACGTTTGGTGAACGGAGGAAGCGATGTGGCCATAGCCCAAAGCAAGCGGTTTGAACACATCCCACAAATCCTCGACTTATCGAATGTGGTTGAGCTAAAAGGCTTTAGGGAAGAAGAAGGCTTTTATAGAGTTGGGGCTGGTCTTAGCTTTGAAGATATATTGGTACTGCTTGATGGCAGATGCCCTTCGTTTGCAGAGCTTATGGAAGTGTTTGCATCTAAGCAAATCCGAAACCTGGCCACCTTGGGCGGCAATATTGGTTCAGCTTCGCCCATAGGCGATACCTTGCCCTTGCTCATGGCAATGGGGGCAAGCGTAGAGTTGATTTCGATGAGCAAAAAGCGTATTGTTGACCTTGAAACCTTTGTTACAGGCTACCGTTCCACCGATCTGCAAGCCGATGAATTGATTAAATGGGTGTTGATCCCCAAAAAAGACCCAGAGACAAAGGTAGCATTTATAAAAGCTTCCAAACGGAAGGATGTAGATATTTCCACCGTGAGCCTTGGAGCTCGTTTGCGCTTAGACGAAAACCTTCAAGTGTCAGACATAGCCCTGCTGTACGGTGGCATGGCCCAAATGGTGCGGCATGCTGTGGCAGCAGAAGATTTTTTGCGCCATAAACCTTGGACAATCGAAAACATCGAAAAAGCCGCCAACCTCATCGAGGAAGCATTTCAGCCCATATCGGATGCACGTGCTACCAAAGAAGCACGTTCGATAATGGCAGGCAAGCTGTTGCATAAATTTTTTCATCAAGTTTAACCCAGAGGCAAATGAAAAAGCTACAAAATTCTGATACTGGCCTTCATCACGAGAGTGCACAGGCCCATGTAACCGGCAAGGCTGTTTTTATTGACGATATAAAAGAACCTGCCGGCATGCTTTACGGCGGTGTGCTGTTTAGTTCGATTGCCTCGGGCAAACTTAAGGGCATGGATTATAGCCTTGCCTTGCAAGTGCCAGGTGTGCAAGCCATACTCACGGCCGACGATATTCCGGGCCAAAACCAGTTGGGTCCTGTTATACACGACGAACCTTGCCTGGCCCATGAGCAGGTAAATTGTATTGGCCAAGCCATTTGCTTGGTAGCTGCTACCTCAGTAGAAGCCTGTCGCAAGGCTATAAACTTGATTAAGGTTGATATACAAGCCTTGGAACCAATCATCAGCATTGATGAAGCCATCAAACAGCAATCGTTTTTTGGGTCTGCCCGTAAAATTGTTACCGGCAATGCCGAGCAAGCCCTCGACCAGAGCAAGTACCGCATTGAGGGGCAGCTTGTAACTGGAGCACAGGAGCATTGGTACCTCGAAACCCAGGCCTGCCTTTGCATTCCTATGGATGACAACAGCATGATGGTGCATAGCTCGTCGCAGAACCCAACCGAAACCCAAGCGATTGTAGCCGAGGTGCTGGGAGTGGAACGGCATCGCGTTGAAGTAGAAGTTAGGCGCATGGGTGGTGGTTTTGGGGGCAAAGAAACCCAGGCCAACCATGTGGCTGCCTGGGCCGCCTTATTGGCTAATGCTACCCAAAGTCCTGT
This sequence comes from uncultured Bacteroidales bacterium, assembly GCA_964552325.1. Taxonomy (GTDB): domain Bacteria; phylum Bacteroidota; class Bacteroidia; order Bacteroidales; family TTA-H9; genus CAZKCK01. The sequence continues at coordinate 969 of CAZKHA010000134.1, read as the reverse complement.
AAAGCTGCGCTTGACCCGTGACGAAGACCAGAAAATCACTGGTAAACGTCACCCGTTTAAAAGCTTTTACAAAGCCGGCTTTGATGAAGAAGGCCATCTCCTAGCCTTACACCTTGAATTGTACAGCGATGGAGGCTGTGCCACCGATCTGAGCTGGGCCATACTCGAGCGTGCCCTGTTTCATGTTGATAATGCGTATTATATTCCAAACCTGTATGTGGCAGGACGGGTATGCAAAACCAACTTGCCGAGCAATACCGCATTTAGAGGGTTTGGGGGACCCCAAGGCATTGCGGTTACCGAACATATCCTCGACCTGATAGCAACCAAACTTGCGCTGGATCCTGCTTTGGTACGCAAACGCAATTTTTATGGTATTACCGATCGGAATGTTACGCATTATGGTCAGGCTATTGCCAATAACCGGATTCACACGCTTTACGACCAACTTATTGAACGCTCTGAGTACGGTAACCGAAAGCTTGCTGCTGATACCTTTAATGCGCAATCAAAGTGGTTGAAAAAGGGCATAGCCATGGTACCCGTTAAATTCGGCATCTCGTTCACCACCTCTTTCTTAAACCAGGCTGGTTCGTTGATCCATATCTACCAAGATGGCAGTGTGGTGATAAACCATGGAGGCACCGAGATGGGACAGGGACTGCATACCAAGATATTGCAGATTGCAGCCACCGAATTGGGGATTTCGCACCACCATATCCGTGTAGAAGCCACCAATACCGCCAAGGTTCCAAACACTTCTGCCACGGCTGCATCATCGGGCACCGACCTTAATGGTATGGCCGTAAAAAATGGAATTACCATCCTTAAACAGCGCCTTAGCCAAGTGGCAGTAGAACTTTTTAAGCAGAACCATGGCATCCAAACGGTAGAACATAACATTGTGTTTGAGGGGGATGAGCTCAAATTGAGTGATGGGCGCTTGCCTTCGCTTTTATTTAAAGACGT
>CAZKHA010000133.1:0-9511 GCA_964552325.1 uncultured Bacteroidales bacterium | reverse complement strand
TTTGCACGGATTTTGCAAAAACGTCTAGACGATGTGAATGCAGCTTATTTTCAAGAAATACGTCGAAAGGAATTTTGATTAAAATGTTTATTGGCTAGGGGCTTTATTTTTAAAACCCTTATATACCAGATAGGCTACGAACAGAAATCCTAGAGCCAATCCACCAATTGTGAGCTCGTGATAATAGTTTTCGATTAGTTCTTTAGGTATAAAGTAGCCCATAAGTGCCAAGCAAATATTCCAAATAAAAGCACCAATAGTTGTATAAATTATAAAACTTCTAAGCGGCATTTTTGCCAAGCCTGCTGGAATTGAAATTAAATGCCTGATAACCGGCACTAATCTTCCAATAAGGGTGGAGATATTACCATTTTTTATAAAATAGTCTTCAGATTTTTGGATAGATTTAGGTTCGATAAGGAACAAACGCGCTAAACGTGTATTGGCAAGCTTATATATAGCCGCTCTACCTACAAAATAGGCTAAGGTATAATTAAATAAAGCACCAATTAAAGCACCAATTGTGGCAAAAATTACAACTAAGTAAATGTTAAGCTCACCTTGGGCTGCTTTATAAGCTGCTGGTGGAACCACCAGTTCGGAAGGAAGCGGAATAAAAGAACTTTCAATTGCCATCAATAGGGTGATGGTGAAATAATTCATATTGTCCATATACCACGCTATCACATCAGTAAACACACCTGTCATAACAAATTAACTTTCTGTTAAGTTTATCAATTTTATAACCATCAAAAGAATAGCGGCAAAAATACAAACTTTTACCGTACCCATTCTGCTTGGGCGGTTTCTTGCACAAAATCCAACTATGGCATACGTCTTTTACGCTAAATTTTTACCGTTTTTGAAAATAGATTTTGTGTTAATTTGTTAATTGTAAATTACTTGACTCTAATGTTGATGCTTTCACTCCGTGCGGAGAACTCAGGTGCGTACATACACTCAATTTGTGTAAACCCATTGTTGTAATGGCCTTTTTGATATACCCTCAACGCGTATTCAAAAACCCAGGTTCCTTTAGGTAAATAATTGAAAAAGAAGTGTGTGGCAGCATCACGGGTTGATTGGTAGTAGCCCAGTCCATCGCGGTAATTATAGCCCGAGAGAACATCGATGGGTTCAAAACCCGAAGCCCTGTGATCTTTCATATGCACAAACTCCATGTTACGGTCTGTCCGCAAAACAATTCGTACAACTATTTTGTCGCCTGGATGTAAATTCTGAGCCTTTTCAATGGGTTCTAAAGCTGGTCCAGAGGGTGTTTGCCGCTCCACAAAAAGCTTTTTCTCAAGGTTAAGTGGCGATGTGGCAGGTTTTACTTTATCGTAATCTTCAAAGTATTGCAGATAAACAGCTCCCCATGCAATGTGGTTATTGGGGTTTTTTACCAAGGGTTGATCCATACCCTGGGGAATATCGGCATTGACCCAAGTTTTCTTAAAGTATCCAGTACCAGGCTCTACAGCTGATTTTGAATCGGGCCAAATGGCTTGGTTTTTCGCATAAATCTCTACTGGTTTGTTCTCGGCCAGCAAATTATTTCCCTGAAGCATAAGTGCATAAACGGCTTCGGCCGTGGCTGTGGTGGTAGCCCAAGCTTGCGTTTGTTTTTGTTTCAAGAGCCATTTTTTCATTTCATCAACCGCTTTGGTATCTTGTGTTACTTCTGCAAAAGCCTCAATAAGTTGGGCTTGGGTTTCAATAGGTGCTTGATACCAATACCAACCAGCTTGCTGACGCCAGTACATTCCCATTTCTTCGTTGTGCAAGGCTTTCTCGGCCAACGATTTCATTATCAATAGGGCTGTGGTTTCTTCACGATAGCGTTTAAATGCTATGGCCAACATGGCTTGATGGTACAAACCATCGTTTTGCCAATTTTTTAAGGCAAGTTTCAAATAATGCTTATGTGCTTCAACATACTTTGGCGCAATAGGATAGTTGTTCAGGTAAAGACTTCGTGCATACAGATACTGAACATCATAGAAGCTGCTTTCGTTTTGCGGATTCTTAGCTTTCAATTCCAACCAACGCATGTAATCTTCTAACATGCGTTCATCCGTATAGTCCAAGGCACGTTTAATGCCGTTTGAAAGGCCATCAAAATCGTTTTCACGTATGACCTGACGCTCGAAAAGGCGACCAAACCCGGTTAAGATTTGCTGTGTAACATACCGCGAATCAGGCATCCCATCAAACCATCGGTAACCCCCATTGCCCAATTGCAACTTGGCCAGTTTAGCCAAGGCTTGTTCTTGTTGGTGGCGTATGTTGTTTGCATTAAACAGTTTAGATACCGCATTTTTCTGTTGGGTTTCGTTTTTCGCCTCCATCACCCATGGTGTTTCTTCCAATAGAACCGATTTTAATTCTTGGTTCTTTTCAAGGTTTGATGTTAGCGCATCTGGATAGGCAGTTTTCCAACTTTCAAAAACCTTGGCAATGGCAGGATTAGATTGTGCAACCTTGGCAGCCAATGTATTGGCATAGAACATCCTAAAAATAGCATCGGCACATTCGTAGCTTGGCTCAGCCAAGTAAGGAAGTGCTTGAATGGCATACCAAGCTGGGTTTGAGGTAAACTCGAGGCTTAAACGCGTCCCGGGCTTCTTTACTGCGGTTTTGGGAAAATCGAATCTAAATGTTTTTTCTTGCAAGCTATTGATATCCATGGGATACGAGTTTGTAAGCCAAACCTGGTTGGTTAATACGGGCAATTGGGCTTCCATCACATCCGAAAAAGCTTCGGAAGTGGCACTTACACGGTAGCCAACTATGCCTGGAACCGTATTCACAACGAGCTTCCATTCCACATTACGGCTTTCGCCAGCTTGCAATTCAATGGTTTTTTCTGTACTTTCATTGGCTGCTACAAGTTTAACAACGCTATTATCAACAGGGTTAGAGAAGGTTAAAGTTGTTTTTACGGATAAACTTTGCTTAGATGTATTTACTACTTTTACTGGGAAAACCAGCGTATCGCCAATGCGCAAAAACCTGGGTGCATTCGGCACAACCATCACATCCTTGCGCGTCACAAGTTCTTTTTGTAGTATGCCTGAAGCCAATTGCTTATCATGGGCCAGAAGCAATAGCTTCCATTTGGTAAGCGACTGGGGTATGGTAAACGAAATTGTAGCAGCACCTAAGCTATCGGTCTCAATTTGTGGGTAGAAGAAGGCTGTTTCACTAAAATCTGTTCGGGGCGTTTCACTGGGTTTCGGTTCCTGTGGATCTATGTCGCCTTTCGCTGAAACCCCACCAATTGTTTGGCCATTTGCTGGAACCTTAGTGGTACTAGATGGCGCAGCCATTTCAAGCACTTCGCTATCACTCGCAGCTTCAGCAACGCGTGTTGCTTTATCCATCATCATTCCCCGATAGCCTATAAAGCGGCCATAAATGGGATATCCAAACCAATTAAGCTGATCAAAACCAATTGGTTTGCTTTTAGGCTCAGCATAAGGTGGTTCAAACAAATTGTTGGAATAAGCAGTGGAAAAGCCATTGCTTTCCTGCCAACCAACCAATGGACCCTGGGCGCCAAATAAATTCAACTGCCATGCATTAGGTGCAAAGGCATCGAGTGAAGCATCGTACAGACAAGCGGCAAGTTCAGCTTGGGAAGCTATTCCTTTGAAGTTTTTTATACACAAGCTCCATCGTTCTTTTTGGCCAGGAGCCAACTCACTTCGGAAATGTTCAAGCACTATATCCAGTTTTTTATTGGTAAAGGGAACACTTATAACTTGCTCAAAATTAAAGAAATGATTGTGTTTAACGGAATAAAATCGCATCGTAATGTTTCCCCTATGTATTTCCTTGATCGGAAAATTCACCAAGGTTTGGTTTTCGGATAATGTAAGCCATTTCGATACCAAGGTACTATCTCCATTAACTACTTCCATCAAAACCTTGAAGTCTTTAAAGGCGGAGCCAATCAATATGCTGGCTTCATCGCCTGGCTCACAAACCGTGTTTAAAGGAACCATAAAAAAAGCAGTAGGATACGGCAATTTGCTTGCTTTTGGATTGAACAAAGTTGCGTATTGCACGGCTTCAACCGGTGTACCAAAGGCATCCTTAGCCTTCATTACAAACTTGTAAACACCTTGAGGCCAATTAGATATTCCGTTTAATGGCAATAAGGAGTCAATAGCGGTATTAAATGTTGTTTCTAGGTAGCACTCACCAGTTTGCCAGTTGATGAATTCGTTTTCGGTAGCAAAAGGCAGTTGCGGGAATAGTTTTTCAAAGCTGTTTTTGCTAATCAGCGGCCTATCAGGAATGGTATGTGGGCGCGGAACAACAACTTTATCGGGAGCTATCAATTTATAAATGGCAATGCTTCCTTGGGTTTTTTCAGGTTTTCCGGCCAGGTTGGTGGCCAAAAGTTTAACTGTTTTTGTAGTTGTTTGGTTAAGATTTTCATCCAAATCCAATTTAATAACAAGCGCTTGGTAACCAACAGACACTGCAGTTTGGCTTGAACGTGTTTCACCGTTTAAATCCGTTACATCAGCATAAATTGTATAAGTGAAATAGGGATTGAATTGTTTCCGCAAGCTTTTATCCGGAATGGCATTAAAACTAATTTGAAACTGTCCCATTGCATCGGTTGTGGTTGTGCCTGTTAACAAGACGGTTTCATTAGCTTCTGGGAAATAGCCAAACCAATTCCACCTAAACCAAGGATAAGGGAAATGTGCAGCCCGCACTACGCGGTATTTTATTTGTGCATCGCTTATGGCATAGCCAGCAAGTGCTTTTGCAAATCCTTCTACCTTAATCGTTTCCTCCAGTTTGTACAAACCTGTAACGGGTTTAAAGCCCGTTTCAAACACAGGTCGTTTGTAATCTTCTACATTTAATTGGATTGATCCATGTGGGCTATGGATACGGTAATTGCCTGTTAATCCTGTGCTGGGGATAACAAAACTTCCGCTAAAGGATCCATACTTATTGGTCGAAACTTCCAGATGGTCAACTTCTTTGTTATTGGCGTTGTATAAGCTTATCCGTTGCTTCTGGCCTGTAACGCAAGTTTGTTTTTTGCCCTTTTTTTCAATGCTTATTCCTTTAAAATAGATGGTTTGGCCCGGTCTAAAGATTTTACGATCCGTAAAAAAGAACGTCTGTTGCTGGGAAGTCTCCGGATGTGGAAAATCAAAATACCCTCCTCCAATCCTAAATGTATCAGCTTGTAATACAAGTTGATATTGGGTGTTGTATTCATCGTAGCGCTGCTGAATCGGTAGCGAGGCTTTTCCCTCTTTATTGGTTACTTGTGAGCCTGCTTGCTTTCGTACCCATTTTCGGCTTGATGATTGGTAATCGCGTTGAAAGGCTGTTACTTTAACACCTGATACAGTTGAACCCTTCTCACGGTCAAGTACAATGATTTCGCGATTGTGGGCCGTGCCTGATTTAGTTATAGCACTCAAGCGTGTACTGTAAAACGTGGTGTACGAAACAGGACTTTCAGTAAAGTTAAACTTGGGATTGCTTGATGCTAAGACTAAATAATATCCTGAGGGTAAACCATTGATGGCCAACTCGCTTGTATGATTCTTAAAATCAAGTTCGCCTTCTAATTTCTGATGTATTTCTTGCACTGGCTTATGCTTCAAATAGCGCTTTATCAATGCATCTTGGTTTTGCTCTTGCCTTGCTTCCCAATCCTCATAATCTATACGTAACACCTTAATATAAAGCTCTTTGCAATTTTGCCACGAGACACTCAACAACATTGGATTTCCGGGGTAAATGGCTTCGGGCATTTGAAGGCTCAGGTTCTGGCGGTAGAGGTTGGTAAGCAAATCGCTGCAATTTAAAGCGCCATCTGATTTAGGAAAACGTTCGATAGCTTGCTTGCAAATGGCTTCTACGCGTTTTAAATCACTCGTTTGCTCGGGTTGGTTTTGGTAAAAAGTGGCAAGGTTATAAGCTACCCAACTCGAAATTTCATGGTTTTTATAATTTGTACTTAACTGTGTTAAGGTTTTAACATACAAACTATCAGCATAATAAAGGGTAGAATTGTTGCGAACAAATTCCAAACGTTGCAATTGGCTGTAAACCATTGCCGTTTTATCCGCATCATTTTGGTGGGCTTTTTCAAGCAATTGATAACATTTCAGCAATTCACGTTTAGGACCTTCTGCTTTTAAATCTTGTAAACGGATATTGGTAAAAGTTACATCATCACCAAAGTAATCGGGATTGTCTAGTTCAAATTCTGTAATTGACTCGCTTATACCCGATTCATCATTTTGGTAATATGCTATGGCACGATAGGAGAGCAAATCAAGCAAACTGGGTCGATAAAGCGCACCATTTCGGCCTGTATCGAGAATGGGTAAAAAGTCCCGGATCTTTATTTTCGCCAGATTTTCAGGATGTTGAAGCGAGTGTTGGTAATTCCAGTGAATGGTATCATAAAACACACTGGCATCCCAAGTCTTGATATCCTGCGATACATCGCCTTGCAATTTAGTTCTGTTCAGCACCCTCCACCTATTGCTTTGATAATAAGATTGGTATAAATCTGCTATGATACTGTGAAGCAGTTGTTTTACAGGTTCTTTTGCACCTTTTAAGGCTTGCTTGGCTTCAAGGATTGCTTCCTCCTCATAGTTTTCTTCAAAACTCGACTTTAAGGCAAAGCGATACATGAGGGTTTTGAGCAGTTGGGGTTGATTGTTTTCGTTGGTAGCACGTTTGTTTAGCACATTCACCAGTTCCAAGGCTGATTTGGGCTGCCCTATTTCTTTGAGGCTGTCAACCTGTTTCCATGCCTTTTCCCAGGATGATGGGATGCGGTTTTTGTTGGCAGGGATGCTGAATGTTAGGGCCATGGCTGCTGTGGCAACAGTCAAAATGATTACGGCTAAGAATTTAGGTTTCATGGTACACATTTTTGTGTTAAAGATGCAAGAAGGCTTTCGATTCCACAAAAACCATGCTCCTTTCGCATTTCTCGGCATTCATGGTTTGGGTCAAAGCCCGAATCGTAGGTGGTTAAAAAGTTAACTTGGCATTTATCCAGATTTGAACGAACCCGAACTGATGGCCTTGTCACAATCTTTAAGATATCACTTAAAAGAATCTATTTGCGTGATAATAAATCAATCAATGCCCGCTCTATGGTTGCGCACCGGAATTTAAAACCAGCCAGTAGAAGTTTTTCGGGTATTACTTCTTGCCCTTGGGTTAGGGTAGATGCGCCTTCGCCATACAAAAGTTTTAGGGCAAACGCTGGAATAGGAATGAATGCTGGTCTGTTCAGGGTTTTAGCCAACTGCCGTGTAAATTGTTTATTGGTAATACGTTCAGGTGCTACCAAATTCACTGGACCTGACAATGATTGTGTTTTTAGAAGAAAAGTAAAAGCGGCAAGCAAATCATCGATGTGTATCCAAGGGAAAAACTGCTTCCCATCACCAATTATTCCCCCAATCCCCAAACGGAATGCCGGCAACATTTTGGGCAATGCGCCACCTGCTGTACCTAAAACAATTCCGATACGTGGATTTACAAGCCTTGTGGGGGTGCGGACCCTATTCGATTCAGCTTCCCAATCTTGGCAAAGTTGCGCCGCAAAACCCGTTGAGAGCTTACAATTGCTTTCGGTTTGCGCTTGATTTTCAGTATAAATACCAACAGCAGAGGCTGATATGAGCAGATTTGGTGGCGTACGGCATATGTTTATTGCTTCTACCAATTTTTTGGTTGTTTGGATGCGGCTTTTAACCATCGCTTCCTTGTTTTTTGTGCTCCATCGCTGGATAATGGGCGCACCGGCCAAGTTAATTACAGCCCAACAACCTTCAAGTTTTTCACGTATTTGGTCAATTGATCCACCAAGTTCGCTTCTTCCTAAGGGCAACACCTTATAGCCTTGTTGCTTAAGGCTTGACGTAAGCATTGAGCCGATAAAGCCTGTAGCTCCAGTAATGGCAATGGTGTTCGGGTTCATAAAGAATTCCTTTGCTCGTATTAATGTGTTGTTTTACAGCCTAAAACTGATTTTGAAAAAGAAATCCAGCTTTAAACTATATTCTTACCACTAAACAACAAATTAAAAATGAAAAGGTTAGAGAATCCAAGGTGATGGGCCTATCAAAATACATGCTGCTGTTTTAAAACGATCCTAATTAACCCTTGGCCAAACTGCACAATTTGCACAGATCCTCGAGCTCTCTTGCTTGCCCTTCAAACTGGCTACTTATAATTCCACATCCTGTCCCTTAGGCAGTCTCAGGGCAAATATTCCCACATTTTTATATCATCTCCCGATGCTCTTTTTATAATTCTTTAGCATTTTCCCGAAGTCTTTATCCTTTTTTCGGAGTTCGGCCTGCGACGATTCAAAATAGGCTTTCTCCCGTTCTATTTTTTGGTAGTTGCTAAATGATTCTTGGTCAATATCACCCTTTTGCAATGCTTCAAGCACCCTGCATCCCAACTCATTGGTATGGCTGCAATCCGCGAATTTGCAATGTTGGGCAAGTTTTACAATGTAATCGAAAGTGGTTTCTACACCATTGGCCGTATCGGCTATGCCCACCTCGCGCATGCCAGGATTGTCAATCATTAGCGCGCCTCCTTCAAGTAAAATCAGCTCACGGTGGGTGGTAATATGTCGTCCTTTGTTGGTGTTGGAGCTAATGGCATCGGTTCGCATCAGGCTTTGTCCACACAAATTATTCAGAAGGCTCGATTTGCCAACTCCCGACGAACCCAGCAGGCAATACGTTTTACCCGCTTGCAAGTAGCCTCTTAGCGTTTCTATACCTTCGTTGGTTAAATTGCTTAAGGCCAATATTGGAATGTTTTTTATGCGCTGCTGTATGTTATTTATTTGTTCGGTTTTCTGTTGCTCAACAATTAAATCGGTTTTGGTGAGCACAATAATGGGACTCACCTTAGCCGAATTACAAATGCTTAGGTAACGTTCGAGGCGGTTGATGTTAAAGTCGCGGTCAAGGGCTTGCACCAAAAATGCAAAATCGATGTTGGTGGCAATAAGCTGCACCTCGCCATGCCGGCCCACTGCTTGGCGTGCAAGCACGCTGCTACGGGGCAAAACGTGGTGGATGATTGAAAAATCACCATCATAGGTTGTTAAACATACCCAATCGCCCACTGCCGGAAAGTCTTCACGGCTTTTGGCTGAGAAACGCAGGTTGCCCGATACTTCTGCCTCCAATTCGCGTTCGGCGGTCTTAACAATATAGCGTTCCCTGTGTTCGGTTATTACCCTCCCCAATTCAAAATCGGTGAGTTTTTGGGCCACCCGAAAATCTTCGAGTTGCTGAGTATAACCTAATTCGGATAGTTTCATACTTTTTATACTTTTGAGTTATTCACTGTTTAACTCATTAATCTTCTTATTTGTAGATTTTTCAATCTGGGTCACCTCAAAAAGTCACGCACCTAGGTAGCGGTGAGGATATCATTTTTTTCAGATTTAGCTTCTACAAGGCCTTGA
>CAZKHA010000132.1:0-9626 GCA_964552325.1 uncultured Bacteroidales bacterium | reverse complement strand
TGAAAGCCACCAATCCGGCTGCATATTGGGTATCGCCTTTGGCAAGGTCGTTCCATACAATAACCATGGCTATACAGCGCGCGAGTCCAATCATTATAAGCCCGTAAACATAAGGCAGATTAGAATTATTTTCGCCCGGGAACAACTTAAAAAGCAGTACGGCTAAAGCAAACATCAGTACCGGGCCAATGATCCAGTTCTGTATCAGTGATAAGGTAAGTACCTTGGTGTTTCGGAATACCTCTCCCAATTCTTCGTATTTGACCTTGGCTAAAGGAGGATACATCATCACAATCAGGCCGATGGCAATGGGTATATTGGTTGTTCCTGAGGAAAGGCTATTCCAAAATTGGGCTACATTGGGGCTGATCCATCCTGCAAACACACCCACAAACATGGCCAGAAAAATCCACAGCGTTAAATACCGGTCGAGAAATTTCAATCGTTTATTAGCAGGCATAAAACATAAATTAAGAGGGTTTGTAAGCTGTAACAGTTATGCTGAACAAACCTATTTCACCCTCCTTCATTTGTTGGAATTCGGAAGGATTGAGATAGTTTTGCAAAATTTGATCGGGGATAAGGATTGGCTTTTGTTTGTGTACCGTAGTTGCTATAAAGCCAGCATTTTTAATTACATCGAGATAGGCTCCCATTTCAAGGGCTCCCGAAACACAGCCAGCATATAGTTCGGCATCGGTGCGAATACGTTGTGGCAACTCGCCTTTAACAACTACGTCCGACACACAAAAATGCGCACCGGGTTTTAACACACGCATAATCTGCTTAAAGGCTATGTCTTTGTCAGGAACCAAGTTGAGCACACAATTGGAAACCACCACATCAAATGTATTGGATGGCAATGGCATTTCTTCAATATCACCCTTTACAAATTCGATGTTTGCATAGCCCAGTTTTTGATTGTTGCGGCGTGCCAACTCCAGCATTTCATCCGTAAAATCGAGCCCTGTAACCTGCCCGGTCTCACCTACTAACGAGCGCGCCACAAAACAGTCGTTGCCGGCACCGCTGCCTAAATCGAGTACAGCATGACCCGGTTTTATTCCAGCAAACTCGGTGGGCAATCCACAGCCTAAGGCTAAATCGGCATCGGGATTATAGCCTTCAACGGCTTCATAATTATCGTTAAATACAGCGTACTCCGTTGTTGAGCAACAACTTGCCGAACCACAGCACGACGATTGGTTCTGAGTTTTTGATTCACGGGCAATTTGCCCATAGCGTTCTTTTACGACTCCTTTAAGTTGATCGTTCATAAAATTTTAACGTATTTGATGATTATAAAAGTTCAAAAAGGCTTGGTGTATTTCGTCCCTTACACGCCTAAACTCACTCCAAATAAATTCGTCGGAGCCCACGGCATGCGAAGGATCGTCGAAGCCGATATGGAGCCGATTTTTAACCTTACCCATAAAAGCTGGGCATGCCTCGTTGGCTCCACCACACACCGTTATCACATAATCCCATTCCTGATCAAGGTATAAATCAACAGAATCGGAAGTATGCTGGCTGATATCAATGCCTATTTCGTGCATGGCAGCTACAGCTTGCGGGTTAAGCTTGCCAGAAGCTTCAGTACCAGCTGAACAAACTGTAAGATTTGTATCGAATGACTTGAGGAAACCATGGGCCATTTGGCTGCGGCATGAGTTTCCGGTGCATAAAATTAAAATTTTCATAATTAAACTATTAGTTTATTACTTTAGGAGAACCATCACAATCACGTCCACAGCAACATTGATGCATACCTTTGGCCTTGTTGAGGGCTTCGATGCCTTCCCGAATCGAAAACCAAATAATACCCAGTGTTCCCAAAACTTCAAAAAAGCCAAAACCTGTTAATAAAAACAAGCTTGATGAAGCCAATAGCACGATCGACATGTAAACACAAACCCGATTGCAATTTGCATCTGCAATGATGGCCGGTGAATTTAACGCCTTACCCAGATTTTGCTTAGCCCTGATTAGCCAAAGCATGCTACCTATCGAGATAATCGACACAATAACACCGGGTAAGGTGCTGTTTGGGGCAATTCCTTGAATAAGGTTGTACACAACCATTACACCCAGCAAGGCAGCTAAGGCGAAGAAACAAAAACCCGTGATCCTAAGCGCCATCACCTCCCCTTGGGTGCGAAGCGAATCCGGGTTAACACGTATTCTGTAAATCATCAAAATAATTCCAATAGCGCTCACAGTTTCAATCATACTATCCATCCCAAAGCCAAACAAGGTGGGTGAATCATCTAAAAGCCCAAAAAACATGGAAACGATGCCTTCGGCCACATTATAAACAACAGTTGCATACCCCAATACCAAAGCCTTCCGAAATAGCTTCTTCTCGCGTTCACTCGTTTCCCTTATAATCGTATGTGAACCATCATGCTTCATGATAAAATGGCATTAAATAAAAAACCTACGGTTAAAATCCCAAGTGCCACAACAGCTATGAATAGGGTTATTAACTGCCATTTAAGCACTTTCTTCAAAATGATGATTTCGGGTAAGGAGAGCGCTATTACCGACATCATAAAAGCGAGCGCTGTACCGAGCGAAACACCTTTCTCTATTAATACACTAACAATAGGGATGATACCTGCAGCATTGGAATAAAGCGGGATTCCGACAAGCACTGCCACGGGTACAGCATACCAGTTTTGACTTCCCAGGATTCCTGCGAGCGCCTCATCAGGCACATAGCCATGGGCACCAGCACCCACTCCTACCCCAATTACAATATAAATCCAGATTTTGCCAACAATATCCTTAACAGCTTTAAATCCAGAGCTAAAGCGATCATCCCATGTAAGTTTTACTTCTTCCAGCTCTATATGCTGGGCTTTTACCTGGTACACCCAATCGGCTACAAAACGTTGAAGTTTAAGCTTCTCGAGCACCCAACCCGCTAAAATTGCGATTACCAAGCCTGTAGCCACATAAATTAGCGCAACCTTCCAACCAAATAAGCCTAACAACAATACGATGGCCACTTCATTAATCATGGGAGCAGCTATCAAGAATGAAAACGTTACGCCTAACGGAATACCAGCTTCGATAAAGCCTAGAAACAGCGGGATGGCCGAACAAGAACAAAAGGGTGTAAATATGCCCAGAACACCGGCTAAAACATTTCCAGTAAACAGCGATTTGCCTTCGAGCGCTTTGCGTGTTTTTTCGGGCGAAAACCACGTACGTATAATGCCAACCCCGAAGATAATAAGCACCAAAAGCAACAAAACCTTTGGAACTTCAAATACAAAGAAACGGAAGGATTCAGTAAAATGCTTGCCTTTTTGCAAACCTAAAACATCATCGATAACAAAATCGGCGATAGATTGTAAATTCAAATAAATCAGCAGCCAAATTGGAAGCAGTATCAAAGCAAAATAAGCGGGTTTTAACTTTTTCATTGTACGAATTTAAAGCCAAAGAATTGCAATAAGATACAGACCTGTCAATACAAATAAAACGGCAATTACGCGGCGCGACCAAATTTCGAACACCTTTATTTTATTATACAAACTACCAACACCACCCACCGCAAAAGCAATTAACCATGCAAAAATGATGACGGGCAAAGCTGTGGCAATGGCAAATACCACTGGTAGCCATAATCCCGAGGATGACGACAACGTCATGGGTATCAACATACCAAAGTATAAAACCCCGCTATAAGGGCAAAATGCAAGTGCAAAAACCACCCCCAGCAATAATGGACCCAAAAAACCTAAGGATTTGCTTCGGTTGCCAATTTTTTCGCTTAACCCAGCGAGGCCGGCAAAGTTTAGTTTTAGTACGCCCAACATAAAAAGCCCAATCAGCACCAATAAGGGTCCTAACAACTTTTCGCCCCAGCCTTGGAAAAGTGAAGCTACCTTGAACATACTGGCACCAAAATAAAAGGCCAATCCGAGCGAAGTGTACGACACTACCCGTCCCAAGGTATAGAGTAAGCCGTTGTAGAACACCTTGCGCCGGTCTTCGATATCCTTGCCAATGAATCCAATGGCTGTGATGTTGGTGGCCAACGGACATGGGCTTATAGCCGTCATAAGCCCAAGCAACAGTGCTGACAATACTGGCCATTCCGTATTATCGAGCAGGTTTTGAAGAAATTGCATAAAAACTATTTCAAGAGTTTGTCGAGTTCGGCTTTAAGATCTGCCTTAAATTCGGCGGCTTCATTACGGGCCTTGCTAAATCCTAAATCGGTTAGATTAACCACCTTGCCATTCTTATCAGTCAACAAAAGGCTGGAGCCCCATATCTCATATTTCTCAACCAGCGCTTTGTTTTTCTTCTCTTCGAGATTCAATACATTGAATTTTATAGTTCCATCTTCCAATTGTTTTTTGAAGGTGGATTCCAATAAAGCCTTGGTTTCTTTTTCGATGGCATTACAGGTTGGACAGCGGTGGGCGCCATGAAAATAATAAACATCCACCTTTTTCTCGGCTTTTACATTGGTTTTGGCCTGACCCATCAGGGTAGTTACTGCTAAAACCATACTTACTAGAATGAATATCTTACGCATAAAAAAATGTATTTAAATTAGTTATCACTATTGTTAGGTAAAAAGTTCAAAATATTTTAAGATTCCTCGCTTCATTACTTTACGCTACCAATGACAGGCTTTTATGTTTGTCTATAGGCACCCGCCATCCGAATTTTGTATAATATCCTGTCATTCTGATCATAGCGAAGAATATCCTTATTTTTAGCGGACATCAATGATTAGTTATTATTAGTTGGAAAATATAAAATTACAATTGCAAAGCGATGAAGTGAGCATCCTTATTAAAACAAGCATCCTCAATCGGCACCAGCAGAATTAATTATCCAATAAACTTTTTCAAATCATCAGCAGTTGGCAACCGCCCGCTCATCACCACTTTTCCATCCACCACCAAACCGGGTGTGGACATAATACCGTATCCCATAATTTTGACGATATCGGTTTCTTTACTTATTTCGGCTTGAATGCCGTAGGTTTGAACGTGTTCGGCCACCATTTTTTCGAGTTGATGGCATTTTGGGCAACCTGTGCCCAGTACGATAATTTTCTTTGACATGATTCAGTATCTTAGTGGGTTTCAATTAGTCAATAGTGCATGCATCTGACACCGTTTGTTTCAATTGGAATAATTTAACCAACAAGGCTTGGGCTTCCATCCAGTTTTTGGGGTGTATGCAATACTTTATTTTGGGAGGGTTAACCTCGCCTTGAATCAATCCGGCACTTTTCAATTCATTCAAGTGCTGTGATAAAGTGCTACGCGCAATAGGCAGGACTTCGCACAAATCGCCACTGTAGCAACACGACTGTTGGGAGAGGATCTCGAGAATCTGAATACGTACCGGATGCCCAAGTGCTTTGGCAAAACGCGCTGTATTCAATTGTTTTTCAGTATATTTTGGCTTCATTTCGTATTTCGTAGTTTTACGAAACAAAAGTACAACAAGTTTCGACAAACGCAAGTAATTTGGGAAATTTTTTTGAAAAAACTCAAACTTTTATGCCTTTGAAAAGCGATTGAAGGTGCAAAATGCTTGGCTTAGATTGCAGAGGTCGCAATAAAACCGTAATTTTGAAACCTAATCTCACCAGGTATGGCTCTCTTGAATTCGGTACTTTCATGGCTTATGAAAAAACGAATCCACCAAATTGAACTCTTCATGAAATACCCTCATGATGTTCAAAATGATTGGTTTAAAAAACTTATTACATCAGCCCGCGATACCGAATGGGGCAAAATGTACGACTTCAAGAGCATTGCATCGTACGAAGAGTTTAAGAAGCGCGTGCCGGTTAGCGATTACGACGCCTTAAAACCTTATATTGACCGTGTTAGGGCCGGTGAGCAAAATATTTTATGGAACACCGAAATAAAATGGTTTGCCAAATCGAGTGGCACCACCAGCGATAAGAGCAAGTTTATACCTGTAAGTACCGAAAGCCTTGAAGAATGTCATTTTAAAGCCGGCAAGGATCTACTCTCAATATATTGCAACAACCACCCCGACACGAATATTTTTGAAGGCAAAGGCTTGGGTATGGGAGGTTCGCATACGTTTAGGGAGGTTAACAACGAGCTTTATTATGATGGTGACCTTTCGGCTATCCTTATCCAAAACCTTCCTTTTTGGGCCGAGTTTTTGCGCACGCCCCAGCTTTCGATTGCTTTAATGGATGAATGGGAAAGCAAAATAGACCAAATGGCCAAGGCCACTTCAATTGAAAACGTTACAAATATTGCCGGTGTGCCCAGTTGGACATTGTTATTAATGAAGCACATTTTACAGATTACGGGCAAGAGTGATATATCGGAAGTGTGGCCAAACTTGGAAGTCTTTTTTCATGGGGGCGTGAGTTTTCATCCCTACAGGCGACAGTTTAACGAGATAATTAGTTCGCCCAGCGTTAATTACATGGAAACATATAATGCTTCTGAAGGCTTTTTTGGTATCCAGGATTTGAGTGAAAATGACAGTATGCTGTTGATGTTGGATTATGGCATCTTTTATGAGTTTGCCGAGATAAATATGGATGGCAGTATTTCAACCAAAACCATCACCTTAGGCCAAGCAGTACCTGGAATAAACTATGCCATAATTATTTCGACCAATGGCGGGCTTTGGCGCTATTTGATTGGCGACACCATTGTATTTACCAGCACCATGCCCTACAGGATACGGATTACGGGGCGTACACGTCACTTTATCAATGCTTTTGGCGAAGAACTAATTGTTGACAATGCCGAAAAAGCCTTTGATACGGCCTGTAGCCGGTGTGGGTCAATTGTTTCGGAATATACAGGTGCACCCGTATATTTTGAACAGGGTAAAAACGGCGCCCATGAATGGTTGGTTGAATTTGAGAAAGCCCCGGAAAACTTGGAGTACTTTACCGAAATATTTGACAATGCGCTTAAAGCCCTCAACTCCGATTACGAAGCCAAACGCTATCATAACATGATCCTGAATCTGCCTATTATAACCGAAGTTCCACAAGGTACCTTTTATAATTGGCTCAAACTAAAAGGTAAACTAGGTGGCCAAAACAAAGTGCCGCGGTTGTCGAACAACAGACAGTACATTGATGAAATAAAACAGCTCTTGAAATCATAAATTTTACTAATTTGCCACCGTTTTCTAGGCATCCTAAGTGGCCAGGCACAAGGAGTCCGTTGAATGGAAATATATCTATAACGTATTGAATATTAACTATAATCTCACTTATATGCACATCGCAATTGCTGGAAATATTGGATCAGGGAAAACCACCCTTACCACGCTGCTTTCAAAACGTTTTGGCTGGGAGCCTCATTATGAGGATGTGGACACCAACCCGTATCTGCATAGTTTTTATGACGACATGCAACGCTGGTCGTTCAACCTTCAGGTGTATTTTCTCAACAGCCGTTTCCGGCAGGTAGTTGACATACGCAAAGGTGCAAAAACGGTTATCCAAGATCGTACTATTTATGAAGACGCCTTTATTTTTGCTCCCAACCTACACGACATGAACCTAATGGACACCCGTGATTTTGACAATTACACCCAGTTGTTCGAACTCATGGTTTCGTTTATCAACCCACCCGATCTATTAATCTATTTGCGTTCAACCGTTCCTACTTTGGTAAAAAACATCCAAAAAAGGGGACGCGCCTACGAAGAGAGCATCAGACTGGACTATTTGAAACGCTTGAACGAGCGCTATGAGGCCTGGATTAGCAAATACGATGCCGGAAAGTTGCTGATAATTGATGTTGACAACATCGACTTTGCCCATAACCCCGAAGACCTAGGCCAGATTATTGAAAAGATAAACGCAAACCTTCATGGCCTTTTTTAGGTCATGAAGTAGCCTTTGGTTTTCGAAAAAAACACATAAACGGATAAAAACTACAAGATTAATCCTCCCAAACAAAAAAATCAATACCTTTACGGCCTCATTTGCAAATTGAAACCCTTTTAGGCAGTATCAAAACTTCACACAACCATACCATACCGTTTCCTAGATTTAATCCTTTAGGGCACTTACGTATCATACCATGAACCGATAGCTTTTATGGATAATAACCTTGAACCTGATGAGGGAATACTTGATGAGGTAACTCGCAGGATTATACGTACAAAGAATTTGTTATCACCAAATTCAGCAACCTTCGAAGCAATTGATTCCGAAGGCAGCATACAGCAAAAGCAACTTCATATACAACACCAATTGCTCTTGTTTTTAAGCCAATGCAGCAATTTGGAGAAGGCACTTCAATACATTATTGATGTGATATGCACCATTCATCCCATTGATTGTGGCGGCATTTACATTAGCTATCAACATGAAAACTGTATTCGCTTGGCAGCTTATCGCAACTTAAGCCCCGAGTTTATCCAAAAAACAAGTCTTTATACCTCAGAATCACCATCCTATAAGGCCCTTCATGAAGGAAAAATACTGTGCATGAACCTTACGGGTATCCAACAGTTGCCAAACAAGCATTTGTATAAACAAGAGGGGCTGAGCATGGTTTGTTCTATACCCATTTTTTATCACGAAGCAATAATTGGGGCGTTTAACCTTGGCTCTAAAACCGCAGCAGATATTAGCGACAACGATCTTGAATTTTTTGATTCCTTAGCTTCCATTATTGGAGGAACAATAAGTAGAATTCATGCAGAAGAGGCCTCACATAGAAGCCAAGAAAACCTGAATTCTTTCTTTGATAGCCTTGACGATTTTGCTTTTGTGGTGGATGCATCAGGCACATTTGTTGAAATTAACCCTGTTGTTACCCAAAGGCTTGGATACCAACCCCATGAAATTATCGGCCAATCAGTCTTCGCACTTCATCCCGAAGATAAAAAAGACGAAGTACTAAAAATTGTGGACGCCATGTTTAAGGGCGACAGCTATTACTGCACCATTCCACTGCTTGACAAACAAGGCCATGAAATACCCGTTGAAACAAAAATCTCCCATGGCTCATGGAATGGCCAAAAGGTGCTCTTTGGCATTTCGAGGGATATAACCCAGGTGAAAGCACATAAAGAAAAGCTTCAACAAAACAGCCTGAAACTTCAAAAAATCAATGATTGCCTAACGACTTTAGGCCCTGACGGCAACCAAAACATAACGAAATTAACTGCGTTGTGTGGCGAACTATTAAACGCCACCTGTGCCTTGTACAACCGTTTGCAAAATGGCGAACTTTGCTCCATTGGCCAATGGCTTACCCCACCCGATTTCAAACCTACCGATAAACCCGATGGGCATATATGCTATGATGTTATAAAAAAGGGTTTAGAAGACCCACTCGTTATTTATGGGTTGCAAGAAACTTCTTATGCCACCACCGACCCCAATGTATCGGCCTATGGGCTGCAAACCTATTGTGGAATCGCCGTACGATCAAAGGGCCAAGCTGTAGGCTCGCTGTGTGTGGTTTATCAAGAGAATAGGACTATAAGCCCCGAAGATCAAGAAATAATGGGCATTATTGCCGCAGCCATTGGCAATGAAGACCACCGTAAGCAAATAGAAGACGAACTGCAAGAAAACGAAGACCGCTATCATTCGCTGTTCGAAAACAATGTTTTGGCAA
>CAZKHA010000131.1:1208-9720 GCA_964552325.1 uncultured Bacteroidales bacterium | reverse complement strand
GTGGATAAGTTGTTGTGCTCCCATAATAACTATTGTCAGGACAATTGGACTCCTTGGTACCATTCACCCCCACCCTCATTCTTCGGTTGGGCAAGCTGTACCTTGTACCATTCACCCCTTCTCCCCTTCTCCCATTCTCCTCTTCTCTTCTTCCCTTCACCCTTTTCCCTGTACCTTGCACCTTTCAATACTCAAACAAATCTTCATTGAAAACCCAAAAATTACCCACAAAAAACAACGAACTGCCAAATAAAAAGAAACTATGCAGGTTTACTGGATTTTTATTATCGGACGCTAGCGATTTGTTATTAATTCCAAGAAATATTGGTTCAAAAGCTTCATTTCCAATAACAGTGTGTCAATTCCGAACCCGACAATTCGAGGTATGAGTAAAACTTTATCCAGTCGCCGATGTTGAGGCAGCGGGTTTTTTGGTTTAGGGCAACATCAACGGGTAAGTGCCAGTGGCCAAATACGAAATAATCAATAGTGGGGTCGGTTTTTAGGTAATTGGCCGCAAAAGCGGGCAGCCGTTTGGTAAGCAGCCATTCCACGTTTTCGTGAAGTCCGGCAGCCCGTTCCTGCTCTTCGCGGGTGATATTGGCATAGCGGCTTTTCTGGCTCCAATACAAGGCTATGCCCATGGCCAGATCGGGGTGGATAAGTTTAAAAAGCCATTGATTTATACGATTTTCGAACACACTTTTGATAAACTTATACCCATAATCGCCCGGGCCAAGTCCATCGCCATGGGCCAGAAAAAACTTCTTGCCATGCAGTTCGCGTATCACCGGTTCGCGATACATCGCAAAACCCAATTCTTGCTCAAAATAGCTAAAGGCCCACATATCGTGGTTGCCCCTAAAATAGTGAACCGGAATGCCCTGCTGCCTAAGCTTGGCCAAAGCCCCCAACAGTAGCGAATAGCCTTTGGGTATCACCGTTTTATACTCGAACCAAAAATCGAACAAATCGCCCATAATGTACAAGGCCTCCATTTCGGGGGCATTATGTTCGAGCCATTGTACAAATTTTAACTCACGTTCAAGGCTTTGCGCCCTGTTAGGCACTCCAAAATGATGGTCGGAGGTAAAGAAAATCTTTTTAGGGTTCGTCAAAATCATCAGTTTGGGGCAAACTTACGAAATTAAGCCAATAAAAGCTGTGGCTCGGTACCTCAAACCGCAAAACAAGCTACTTTATTCTGCTGCCAATTCTTATGTACTGTACGGTTCATCAATGCTTTGCAGGTAGTTAAGGATACGCGTCACGCAACTGCCGGTTTCCTTTTTTACTTCATGTTCCCAAAACCGAAGCTCCTGCCAGTTGGTTTGTTCATAAAAAGCTGTAATCTCGGCATCGCGTTGCATGTTGCGTTCTATTTTGGGTATCCAAAATCCACGGTTCGTTTTTAGCTTGTCTTTTTTTGTATCCCATTGATAGCCATGCCAGAATTCGCCATCAATAAAAATCACCAATTTGTATTTTCTAAACACAATGTCGGGCTTCCCGGGCAGTTGCTTCACGTTTTTGCGGTATCGAAAGCCCAGGTTCCAAAGGGTTTTCCGCAAGATTGACTCGGGTTTATTGCCGTTAGCCTTTATCCGGGCCATCAATTCCGACCTTGCCTTGGTGGTGTAAAAACCATTGGCCTCGCAAAATCTAGGTACAGCTATCGGGTGCTCGGAATAGGGTTTCATTGATTGTTTTCAATACGTTACCAACCTAAGCGCAAGCGCTTTTTATAATCCTTACACCCCCAACAGAGCTATCAACTTCTTTAATGTCTCGGCTTGGGGGTTGTTTCCAGCTCGTTTGTAGGCTTTTGCCATGTCTTCGGCTAAGCGCATAATTACCCTTACGTTGGTGCAAGGCGTATAAAACTCTTTTTTTATAGGCAAACGGGCTTCTCCCAAATAGCGGTCAATTTCCTTGGCCGAAAACACCATTCCTTTGTAAAACGGGTTGATGTAAAACGACACATGTTCTTCGCTTAAAAGATGTTTACCCGTGGTAGGTTCAATACGGGCGCAGGCCAAGATAAAGTGATGGGGAAGATCAACACCGTACAAGGGTATTTTAAGCGCCTGCCCAAGTATAAGGTAAATAACTCCAAGGCTTAACGCATTCCCACGCTTGGTGTCGAGCACTTGTTGAATAAACAGATCTTGAAGGGCGTAGGCATTTTTTGGATTGGGTGTCAAATTCTGGTCGTCAAATAGAATATGATTTATAACCCGTATTTTGTCGGTTGTGAGCATGGTATCGCTCAGCTCAATCCAAATGTCTTGCGTTATCTGCCCAATGGTTTGTGTTACGCGCATCTCGTCGAGTTCGGGATACTGGAACTTAGCCAGTAGCATGGCCCCTTTAAGCAGGTCGTGCGATCCAAAATGGATCCAATTGGTAAGCTCCAAATAAAGGTTTTCGTTTTGAATACGCTCCATAACTGATTTCAATCGTTCCTCAATCAAAGGATTAAAACAGTTCTCGAGTTCGTGCTTAAGATGCGGAAGTGCGCCAACACCCAATGCAAAAATACCGTCAGCTACCCGATTGAAAATATTTTCATCAGGATCATCGATAAGGCTTAATAGTGCATGTAGCTCATTATTCGATACTTCGTTCGCCATGGCCAGTATGGTTTCGCTTTTTACAAAATTAAGGAATTTTTGGAGCAATTGTACATGCTTTGGTTAAGTAATCGTAAAGCCTAGCTTCAGATTGGTTTTACCAATTTGTTAGTCAATGCGTTATCAGTGTTTGAAGGTGAGCGGCCCAGCTTTTATTGCATTCAATTTCAATGGCGAGTTCGATGGGGCACGTTTGGTAAAACGTTTTAGTAAATGTTTGCATTTATTGCCGCCAGAAGCTCGGTATTTTAAGCGAAAGCCTATTAGTCAGCCTTGTAAACGACTGCTTTTTGGCCATCTGTAGTGGTATAGCCTCTCATGCAAGCCACTGTTAAGCACGAATGCACGGGCAAAACACCTATTAATTGCCCTGCCTTTATGTTTTTAACCCATTCTGCCGAACCTTC
Organism: uncultured Bacteroidales bacterium; assembly: GCA_964552325.1. Taxonomy (GTDB): domain Bacteria; phylum Bacteroidota; class Bacteroidia; order Bacteroidales; family TTA-H9; genus CAZKCK01. The sequence goes on along the minus strand of CAZKHA010000131.1, from coordinate 6,680 downwards.
TATTAACCCATGTTCTTGCGAAATGCTTGTTAATGCAGCCATTTCAAGAGGTTCGCCCCAAGTTAGGTCTGGCTTGGGCAGCACAATTTTTCCATAAATCGGTTTCGAGTCGCTTTGCAGGCTTTCTTTTGAGAAATGTACTGCGCCTCCGTGTATTAGCACTTGATTGCGGTCGTGGTAAACACGCAATACAGGGCAAAACATAGCTACCGCAATTTGTTTGGAAGTACAAGAACCGAGCGAATGTTGCATCCAATCATAAAACACGAAATTGCCCGGGCGTATTTCATCCATTCCGGCATAATCATCACAAATGCTGCACGATGGGGTGTCGCCACCCGAAAAAATCGCCTGGATTCCCAGTTCCTTCATAAAGGTTTTAAGAGGATGTAAGCGCTCTAAGGTGGTGTGCCGAATTGCACGTATTTGGTTGGTGTTGTGCGCTTGATAGGTATGCCCATCGTGCCATACAAAACCTTCAAAAACGGTTTGTTGGCTTTTCGCGAGCTGGTGAAGCAAAGCCTTGATTTTAACCATGTCATTGCATGGAATGCCTGCCCGCCCATAGCCTGTGTCTAGCTTTATGTAAATTGCGCATCGATATGCCAGGCCGGCTTGTAGCTGCGCCAAGGTTTCCAAATCGTCGAGTACCAGGTTGAGCTTTATGTGTGCCGCAAGTCTGTTTATGCGCGCTAAATCCCTGATATTTATGGGTATAGCTAAGGTTATATCGTTCCAGCCGTGTTGTGCAAAATAACTGGCCATCTCCAGGTTCGAGACCGTGATTTTGGTTACGCCCTCTTCCTTAAACCAGTTACCGACCAAGGCGCTTTGGTGGGTTTTGAAATGCGGCCTGAAAACAAGTTGATGCTTTTTGGCCACTTCGGCCATAAATCGGATGTTAGCTCTAGCCTTCGATTCATCCAGCACTAAGCTTGGCCCTACCACATCGTGAAGGCTCAGCATTTTTCGACCAGTATAGTGAGCAGCTCACCAATAAGCTCGTGCATGGTTGTTTTGTAATCGTCGTTAAACTTGCCCGAGGCGCGGTTGGCAATAACCAAGCAAACCGTGGCGGCTTTGTGGCCGAGCAAGGCTGACAGTCCGTACAGGGCAGAGGTTTCCATTTCAAAATTGGTTACCTGCAATCCGTTGAACGTAAACGCGCTGATGCGATCGTTTAAATCGGGATGCATAAGCGGAGCCCTGAGTACACGGCCTTGTGGGCCATAAAAACCAGGGGCTGTTGCCGTAAATCCTTTTATAAATCCTTTCCCAAAATGCGATAAAAGATCTGGGTCGGCCTTCACAACATAGGGTCTTCCCAAGGCTGGGTCCCAATGGGTTTGGGCTATAAACGCTTCTTCCAACTCAGGGCAAAACTGCTGATTACGGCCCTTGTAAAAATTCAGCACGGTATCAATGCCAAGCCCATACTCCGAAATAATAAACGAATTGACCGGAATTTCGGCCTGTATGGAGCCTGTTGTGCCCAAACGTATTAAATTCAAGCTGGTTAGTACAGGTTTGGGCATTCGTGTGGCAAAATCAATGTTTACCAAAGCATCCAGCTCATTCAACACAATATCAATATTGTCGGTACCCATTCCGGTTGACAATACGGTGAGGCGTTTGTTGCCTATCCAGCCTGTATGTGTAACAATTTCACGGTTTTGGCGCTTGAGCTCCACGCGGTCAAAACGTGCCGAAACCGACTCGACCCTGCCGGGGTCACCTACCAAAAGAACGGTATCGGCCAACTCGCCGGGTTTTAACTTAAGGTGATAAATGCTGCCATCGGGGTTGATTATAAGCTCGGAGGGTAAAATGTTTGCCATGATAAAAGGTAATAAGATGTGAGATTTAACGAAAAATTGCGGTAATTGTTATACCTTTGAATTTGATACAAAAATACGAATTATGAAGACAAACCCAGGCAACATCCTTATTCCAATTGATTTTGAAAAGCCTTCGTTGATAGCCCTTGAACAAAGCTATAACTTGGCGCGCCTGCAACGCCATGACATTCACCTGCTTTATGTTCATGAGGAAGCTGGCATTTTTTCGCGCTTTTTCTCTGCACAGCAATCGGACGAGATCCTTTTAAAGATTAAAGCCGACTTGGATGCCTTGGCACAAAAAACATCGGAAGACGCTGGCGTTAAGGTGCATGCACGTCTAGAAAAAGGAAAGCCCCATGATGTTATTTTAAAGATAGCCAAAGAACTCGACGCCCGCCTCATTTTTATGGGAACCACCAATGCCGACGAAAACATTGTGGGCGTTACAGCCCATAAAGTAATCCGAACAGCCTCCTGCCCTGTTATCACCGTTAAGGAAGATACCTACCACGACGGTTGCCGTACCATATTATTGCCCCTGGATTTAACCAGCGAAACTCGCCAAAAAGTGGGTTGGTGCATCGAGATTGCTAAGGTGTATCAAGCCCGAATCCGTATTTTATCCGTGCTTTGGTCAAAAAACGATGAGATAAAGCAGCAGCTTGGCATACAGCTTAAGCAGGTAAAGAATTTTATCGAGAAAAGCGGCGTAAGCTGCACCGCAGAACTGTTGGAGACCGGAAACTCCAAAGAAACCATTATTCCGGTGGTGCTTGAGTATGTTAACAGCCATCTCGAGATTGATCTGGTGGTGATTATGACCCAGTCAGAAATTGGCATCATCGACTTTTTCCTTGACTCGGATGCCCAACAAATTATTCGCAGTTCACAAGTTCCTGTGATGTCAATTGTGCCACGCGATATAGGGATGTCATCTATTAGAAGCTTTTAATGCATATGAAACATAACATCTTGTTGATAATGGCTTTGTTAACACTTTTTGGCTGCAAATCAAGGGAGATTTCTCCAGCCCCCGTTGCATCGGTTGATGTAAACCGTTACGTGGGATTATGGTACGAAATTGCCTCTAATCCAGCCACCTTTACCAAGGGTTGCCAATGCACCACTGCCGAATATACGCTTCGCCCTGATGGTAGCCTTACTGTTGTAAACAAATGCCGACGCGGGCCTGCAGGCGCAAAACAAAGCAGCATTACCGGCAAAGCCTGGGTGGTGGAGGGCTCAGGAAATGCCCGCTTAAAGGTGCAGTTTTTTTGGCCTATACGTGCACCTTATTGGATTGTTGCCCTTGATAGTATTGATTATAAGTGGGCAGCCGTATCAGGCCCAGGAGGCAAATACCTCTGGATACTTTCGCGTAAACCCCAAATGGATGAAGCCGTTTATCAAGACATTCTTGCTCAACTGAGGCTTAAAGGCATCAAGCTCGAGGCGCTGCAACGTACCGTTTGCAAATAGTTAAGTATAGATTTTTTTCGCATATGTACTCATTTATATCTTTAACGAGTGTAAAATGGTTAATTTTGGCCTCACCTATTGCATAGCAGTGTGTTCCTATAAGACGTAATATAATGAAATTAAATACTTTACAACTTTTTTTCAGTTTGTTCTTGCTGCTTGGCGTTTGCCAAACCCAGCTTAGCGCCCAATCATTTTCAACGTATTCAACCACTATGGTTGGGTTTGCCCAAGGCAGCAGCGATTGGGGCGACTATGACGAAGATGGTTACTTAGATGTTATCTTTACGGGCATATTGGCCAATAGCCAAGCCAGCACCAAGCTCTATCGGAATAACCAAGGAGCCTTTGAGGAAGTGAGTGCCGGTATTGCCGACCTTAAAAACGGCACCGTAAAGTTTGGCGACTACGATAACGATAACGACCTTGATATACTGATTTGCGGATTAAACAACAATTATGAAGCCACCACGCTCCTCTATCAAAATCAAAATGGCGCCTTTGTTAAGATGAACATGGGCTTCCCGGGCATCTACAATGGCGGGGCATTTTTTGGCGATTTTGATAACGATGGTTTCTTGGATGTGCTTTTAACCGGCGACACCCTGAGCTATACACCTATGACACGCCTCTATAAAAACAACGGCGATGGAAGTTTTTCGGTGGTAAGCCAAGATTTTTATCCACTTATTAGTAGCACGGCGGCTTTTGGCGATTATGATAACGATGGCGACAACGATATTTTGATTTGTGGCGATTACTCAGGCATGTACGTATCTAAAATTTACCGCAACGATAATGGCATTTTTGCACCTACCTCCATTTTCCTCGAAGGCTTGGGAGCTGGGGCAGCCGAGTTTCTCGATTTTGATAAAGACAACGATAACGACCTGCTGATGCTGGGCAACGATATGACCCTGACACCAGCATTTAAAGTATATAGGAACGATGGCCCCGGAATCTATACCGAAGTTAACGAAGGGATTACAGGCCTAGCCCTCGGTAATCTTGCCATTGCCGATTACAACAACGATGGTTACCCCGACTTTGCAGCCACCGGAAAAGCAGCGGGCTGTGGTGCTACGGCTTCGTTTATGTATTTCAACAACAAACAAGGCGGATTTTGGCAAGAAGCGGTATCGCTTCAAAACATGTCGAACAGCCATGTTTCGTGGGGCGATATGGATAACGACAGCGACCCCGATTTACTGTTGATGGGCATTGGAAGCAATGGCTACGCACAAACCGTTTTATACCGCAACAATTCAGGCAGCAATGCCTTTACGCCCTGGCAAGCTCCATCGGCGCCCAACGGAATGCAAGCCACGGTTGATGGAAACAATGTTACGCTAACCTGGGACAAGTCGCTGTTGGGCAAAGCAGCCCAAACGCAGTTCTCGTACAATTTGCGTGTGGGCATCAATCCCGGCAAAATGGAAGTGATGTCGCCCAACGCCAGCCTTGCCACGGGTTTTTGCAAGCTACCCGGCATGGGAAATGTGGGCTGCGATACCAGCTGGACGATTACCAACTTACGCGAGGGCGATTATTTTTGGAGTGTACAGGCTGTAGATCATGCGTTTGGCACCTCCGCTTTTACGGAAGAAGGCACATTTACCATTAGCCTGACAGGTGTAAATGATCTTGGCGTTCAAGCCCAGCCTGCGTATCCGAATCCATTTGTAAACAGCCTTAGCCTTCATCTGCCAAAAACAAGGGGCTTCAGTAAAGTGCAAATGACAAATCTGCAAGGAAGTGTAGTTTATAAAACCCTTACCGATCAGTCAACCTATACAATCCCAACAGCAAACCTTGCCAGTGGGCTTTATATTGTGAGAATTGAAGATATAAATGGTAAAGCCACATTTTATAAGGTGTGCAAGGAGTAGGGCTTTTGCACGTCGAAAAACTTAGCCACTTCCCGAACCAGCCCAAGCAAAATTCTAACCGGACAAAAGTGTATCAAATTGTAAAAATTAGACGGATCCAAACAAATTTAAAATTTACAATTACCAACTTACAATTTACAATGGCCTTCAAATCAGTGGTTAGTAATGAGAGATGAGCGGTGAGTAGTGAGCAGGGGGAAAACACCCTTAACCCTTAACCCTTCATCCTTCACCCTACATCCTTCACCCTTTACCTTCCATCC
>CAZKHA010000131.1:0-1108 GCA_964552325.1 uncultured Bacteroidales bacterium | reverse complement strand
GTCGAAAATGCGGGCTGACTGATTTAAAGGCACGTCTCCAGGCAATTGAATAACGAGCTGATGAACGGCTGGATTTGGATACAGTTGCAGTGAAGCTGGTTTATCGAGAGCTGTAATCTTAGTTACATAGGCATTGCTTGCAAAATTGGTGTTGTCGCATACTACTTCCGAAACCCCACTAGGCACAAATCCAGTTATATACGTATTAGTAAGGGTGTTGAAGACAATCATTTGCATATTATTATTTGCCGTCAAGCCTATCAGCAATAAGCTGCTGCTGTTTTGGTCAAATGACGACGAGCCAACCACGAAACCAACAAATCCTTCCAACAATCCCCTGTTTTGAATAAGGCCCGTCAACAAGTCTATTTCCACCACATAGCTTCCTTGGAACGTGAAACTTGAGTCGTAAACGGAATTCATGGCAAATAGCTTATCGTGTACATTGTCATAATTAACGCTTTGAATATTGTTGCCAAAATTGGGGGTGATTACAAGCGTTTTTGTGTACGAAAAGACAGTACTCCTAACATCAATGCTGAACAAGTTGAGCGCATTGCTGCCATCAATTCCAACATAGTATAGAATGCCTTGGTTGGAGTTAAAGCCGGTGGCATCCGCAATAATCCCCATTATGCCAGGCTCGTAAATGGCTCCCAATATGCTGTCAGCCCCTGAGGTTATGTCGTATTGATTAACAACAATATAATCCGTTGAATCAGCTGACAGCGTGTAAATTTTACCCGTGCTCATATCAAATTCGGTTATCGAAGAGAAAGCCGAAAGCGGATTGATGGACTGCGTGTTATTGATGGTATTGAAAGAAAACAGGCCAAAATTGTTGGCAGAATAACCCGAAAGGTAATAGTCTCCATTCAGCGCATCATATCCTGACGAACCCATTACATACCCTTCTAATTGTGTCTGATACGTTTCTACTGAGCTAGGATCCAAGGCCTGCCATTTCAAGATTTGAATGCCTGAGCTGCCAGCTGTTGATGCGCCAACCAAATTAATTTGCGCGTGGCTAAGCGCTGCTACCAAGAGCAAGTATATGCCAAAAAGTATTCTTGTAATCATGGGTTTCGTATTTCGTAATGAAACAAGT
>CAZKHA010000130.1:0-9869 GCA_964552325.1 uncultured Bacteroidales bacterium | reverse complement strand
CATACTGTCAGTTCCGGTTTACAATGCAATGAAAGGCTGTGGTTAAGAGCCCTTTATGGAAACGCCTCTTTAGTCCATCTTTTTCTTTGAAAGGGTAAACGTGCGTGTAATATTAAATCCTATAAAAATATCGCCATCGGCCCAATTTCCGGTGGTTTCGGTAATAAATCCATGTTCGGTTATGGGGTTTGAATTGGTGCAGAACACCTGGAATACATGCCCTCCGGTTTCAATATCAAATCCTAACGAGAGGCTGTTGTTGAAATCATCGGCCGTTTTGCCAGGGAGCAAATAAAAATATTCGGCATTCAGCGTAACACGCTGGCTTAGCTTTACACGGCCTCCTAAACCCGTTGCAAAAACGTTGTTTTGGTCTTCGTTGGTTTTAACCAGGTTGCGGTGCACTAGTGTAGGGGTTAGCTGCAGCGAGAACGCATTGCCAAACTTACGGGCTATAAGCAGTTGATGCACATACGATAAACGCGATGAGAAGAAGTTGGTGCGGTTAGGCTCTTCCCAATGCAGGGAGTTTAAGCCTATTGAGCCAAAATAACTAAGCGAAATGGGCATATTCTTGGCCCCACTGCTTTGCTTTAGGAACAGGTATTTTACATGGCCATCAAACATCTTTTTCCAGGTTCCACGGCCAACTCCCACGCTAAGGCGGTCGTTAAGCCCATATTCAAAGCCCAGGCGTATGGTGGCTGCATCAAGCCCCATAAAGTTGTAAAGCCCTGAATTGATTTCACCAAAATGGTGCGAGATAATAAAAATTAAATCGCCTTTTGCAGGAGCCTGAATGGAGTGGTTGAGCACAACACGGGTTGTTTTAAAGGTGCCATAGGCGTAATCGGTGGCGGGTTTGTCTTCGCCTAATAAGTCCATTAAATCTTGCGAATATGCTGGTTGCGAAATAATTAGCAACATACCAACCAACAATGAATAAAGAAATTTTGCCATGATTAGTTTAGTTTTTCAAGGGTGACATCAACAGTAACCTCCACATCTTCGGCAATATTCTTAACTACCGCAGTTGGTATGGCAATATCATAATCCTTAACTTTCAATTTAAAAGTAGATTTTCCAAGAATTTTCCCATCCTTGCTTTGCAAGGTTCCAGTAGCTTTAATGGGTTTCTTTACGCCATGCATGGTCAGGGTTCCTTCAACTTTGGCATCAAACGAAGCATTTTTTGTAAAGTTCATTTCCGAGATATTGGTGACTTTTCCAATAAACTGTGCATTGGGAAATTTGGCCGACTCAAGGTAATTCTCATTAAAATGCTCTTGCATCAATGCTTTCTCAAATTCGAAGGATTTAATGATTACCTTAAAAACAAAATCACCAGTTGTTACATCCAAAGCTGCATTAACCTGGTTGTTAATAGCTTCAATTTTTTCGAGGGGTGCATCGCTATGAAACTTAATTTTACCGGTTTTGGTAAGGTATTTTTGAGCTTGGGCACCAAGCGTTAGAACGCTAAGAATGCTTACTAAAAACAATACTTTTTTCATTTTAATTAATTTTTTGAGGTTATTGAACATTTTTCGAGGATAACATCTGTATCATTATAGCCCGTAAGGTAGCCTTTAAGTTGTACTTGGCTCCCGGTTTGGGTGTTTTTGAGTTGATCCATATAGTTAGGAAGCATGGTGCAACGTATTCCTTCGTCGCCAAACATCCCTTGGTCGAAAACAAAAACGGCAATAATCAGCGAATCGGTTTCTTCAACTTTGGTAAGTGTTCCCATAAGTTCAACAACCTTTCCGTTGTATTTGGGCTCAGCCACCGCTTTGTTGGTTTTAAATTCGGCAAATAAATCAGATGCATTTAAGCTAAAGTCGGCATCCATTTTTTCATAGTTAGCATGAGGCTTATTGTAAACAAAGAAATACCCTGCTACCCCCGCAACAATACCCAATATGGCTAGTATTGCAACAATTTTTATCCATTTTTTCATACTGTTTCGGTTTAATTATTTGGGGCACCTGCGTCAACCCAGGTTTTAATTTTATCGATAGCACATTGCGAGAGTTTGCTACCGCCCTGTGGCATGGGTGAGAAGCCCGAGGCATGGCTAACCGTGCCGTAAAGTTTGCCGTTGGAGGCTATGGCTTTTAACCCATCAAAGGTGGCGGTTACCACACCACCCGAAGCTGATGCTGCGCCATGGCATCCATTGCAACTTGTGGCCATTATTGGAGCTATTGTTGCCGAATAGGTTACGTTGCTTAAATCGCAATCAGAAGTTTGAGGGTAAAGATCTTCCTCGTTATCATTGTAGCAGCCTGCCAGAACAACAGCGGCAAAAACTGACAGGAAAAAGAATTTTAATAGTCTGTTCATTGTAAATTAGTTATTTGGTGTTCCGTTGGCAATCCAACGATCTATTTTAGCTATTTCGCAAACGCTGAGGCTAAGGTCGGGAGGCATAGACGAATAGCCACCCCAATGTTTGATAGCGCCTACCAATCGACCACCGGCCACAGCAGCCGATATTTCAGCGTAGTTTGTAAGTTTGATGCCAGCCGAAGGGGCATTACCGCTATGGCATCCGGCACAGTTGTTTTGGAAGATAGGGAATACATTTGCGGCGAATGAAACATTTACGGAATCGCATAGCGACTCGGTGCATGAATTGTTTTTAGCACCTTGATCAATCCATTTTTTTACGGCAGCAATCTGCTCGGAAGTCAGTGCATTTTGTGGTGAAGGGGGCATACGGTCCTCGCTGTCATCGGTTATTACTTCATATAATTTTGAATCACTGGCATTTCCTGCTTTTACAATTTTCATGATACTGCTATAATTTTCCATTACAATGTCTTCCTTAGCCGTGGCGGCATCATGGCAACCCGAAGTGGCACAACTTGAACGCAGCATTGGAAGAATAGTGTTTACAAAGTAGGCAGTATCAGGACTGCAACTTACTGGGTTTAGGCTTGTGTCGCCAGGGCCGATAATTGTAACATCGTCAGGGGAGTGTTTACAGCTGTTCATCAAAACAAGTATGAAGAGCAGTGTAAACAAAAGGTTCTTTCGAATCAAATTAAAATTCATGATAGTAAAATAGTTGATGAGTATAGTAAAAAACCATCTTGCAATTGAAACACCCTTAAGGCACGTAATGTTCATAGGTTAGCACTTCGCCTTCAGTTGACATAGATCATTAACCCACGAATTATTAAGAAGTTGTACCAAATTTAAGATTTGTTGCGGTATCATCTTTCCATAACATTCAACCCTTGCTACAAATTTCACTTTTGCAAGCATTTATCCCGAGCAACGAATCGATTTATTAACGATTACTTAACAGTAGAATGTGATTTCGCATAGATTCGAAAATGCCAATAACATTCTCAAAACCTTACATTTACACACTTTTCAATCCCTTTTTTTATGGAAGTAACAAAAGTTGCATTTCCTATAAGAGCTGTCATTTGTCAATTATTGCCCTATTTTTGCATCTAAGCGAATGTTTCGTAGTTTTGATTTGTCAAACTGCTGATTTATTAACGTTTTTGTTTCATGTTATCAGATAATCAAGCTTCTGTTAAGGGCATTGTGGTGCATGTTAAAAACATGGTTAGCACAAGTTGTGTGAAGTTGGTTAAGCTATTACTTGATAAAGAGCAGGTAAGCTATGGCACACTGCGATTGGGTGAAATTGAGCTTATTGGTATTGTGGATGATATACAGATGCAGGCTGTAAAAGAATTGTTAAGCAACAATGGGTTTCCGATAATTAGGACTCGGAACGCCCGATTGGCTGACCAAATTAAGCTTGCAGTGATTGACTTGGTTCATTATTCAACATATAATGCCATGGTTCGCAATTCTGATTATTTGGTGGAGCGTTTTGATATGACTTATCAACATTTATCGACGGTTTTTTCGCAGCATGAGCATATTACACTCGAAAAGTATATTATCCTGCAACGCATAGAACGTGTGAAAGAGCTTATATACGAAGATGAATTAAGCTTAAGTGAAATTGCTTTTATAATGGGTTATAGCAGTGTGCAATACCTTTCTACCCAGTTTAAGAATATCACGGGTATTTCGGTTACCGATTTCAAAAAAGACCCCGCCCAATACCGTATAGGTCTCGATCAAGTGGGTTCAAACATCGATATTCTTGAAATTCACGACGATGCTTATAGAAGGCCTGTGTGAGTAACCAAGATTTTAACCCCTATCAAGATGAGAATAAATCCTCCTACTATTTCCATCCGTTTTCCAAACTTACTACCGGTTTGTTTTCCAATCAGCATTCCCAGCATTGCCACAAGAAATGTAACGGCCCCAATTAAAAATATTGCCCACAAAATAGATACCTGCAACATGGCAAAACCGAAGCCAACTACCAGGGCATCAATACTTGTGGCAAATGACAAATAAATCATAACCCAAAACTTCAATGGATCTAATTTACGCTCTTCTTTATCGGCTGAAAGGCTTTCCATAATCATTTTGATACCAAGTATGGCCAGTAATCCAAAAGCTATCCAATGGTCGTAGTTGGCCACCAATGGCCTCAGTTCTTTTCCAAAAAACCATCCAATAAGTGGCAAAAGGCCTTGGAAAATTGCCAACGAAAAGGCAATGCGTGCGGCATTCCAGAACGTAATTTTACGCACAACTAGTCCGCAACTTATTGATACAGCGAAAGTATCAAACGAAAGGCCAATAGCCAGAAACAGGAGGAATAGTAAATCCATGCATCAAAAATATGGTCGGCAAAGATAGAAAAACTACCTTTGAACCAACCATAGAAACCACTGAGTTAATAAATTGTACATTTTTTTGTTGATTATGCGAAACCCAGTCCCCGATTTTTTAAAAGGAATAGCCGTGCTGTTGATGATTCAAGTGCATGTAGCTGAAATACTGCTAAAACCCCAGTTTTATAGCGATTGGATAGGCCAAGTGGCCCTTTTTCTAGGTGGCCTACCAGCAGCACCTATCTTTATGGTTATCATGGGCTATTATCTTGGGAAGTCAAAATCGCAAGGGTGGAAGTTCATAGTGCGGTCAGCCTACCTTTTTGGAGGTGGGGTGCTCTTAAATATTGGGCTAAATTTCTCATTATTGATTACCCAGTGGGTTGAACCCATTCCATTTGAGGGCTATTCAGCTTGGAATTATATCTTTGGGGTTGACATCTTGCTTTTTGCAGGTCTTGCAACCTTAATAATAGGGTTTTTAAAGAAATTGGTTTTGCCTAAGCCTTATGCCTGGATGGCTTTGGCTGTAGCTGTAGTAGTGGTTTCGCAGCTTATGCCCATTTGGTTTAGCACCCAAGCTCGCGAAGGGTATGTTATGGCTTTTGTTTCTGGCAGTAGTTTCTGGTCTTATTTCCCGCTGTTTCCATGGCTTGCTTATCCGCTTACAGGGATAGCTTTTGCGCTCTTTGAAGAGCAATACAAGATTTACCCAAGCTTTGTTCGCAATGCGGCAGGCACTTTTGCACTGCTGTATTTTGCATGGCAATTTGCCTCGGCATTTGCTGTAAGCATCGATTTACACACGTATTATCATCATGGGCTTGAATTCTATTTATGGGCTTTGGCTGGGATGGCCCTTTGGGCGCTTGCTGTAAAATGGCTTTTGGGGCATTTAGCACAAAACCTTTTGCTTAAACAGGTTTGCCGCATTGGCAAAAGGGTAACCATCATTTATGTGATACAATGGTTGCTAATTGGAAACTTGGCTACCTTGGGATGGTATAAAACACTGAGTCCTATCCAATATTTGGTATGGTCAGTTTTGTTGATAATTGCGTCCTCGGTATTGGGCTGGTTATGGTTGCAGCTTTACGCCCGGCTCAGGCATAATCCTGGGGTTATTTAATTGCGTTGGTTTTGCGAGCCTTTCGGTCCACCAAACCCACATCCCAAAAATAAAAATGTAGAATAAAGGCCTGAAGAAATTGTCGTGAACAGTTGTAAAGTATTCGGGCTTCTCTTGCAGCAACAGCGATAAGCCAACAATACGGCTGACGTTAATCAAGTGTATGCCAAGTAAACCTAACGGAATAAACCAAATTTTTTTTTGCCAAGGCCCCGGAAAAACCATGAACAATAGCGCAAAATGAAGTATTTGCTTAAATCCAGAGCAGCCAATATTAATAGTGATATGGGTATGATTGGTGAAAAATAGCACTTTGCCAATGGCATAGCTTTCTATGGAACAGATTTGCCGTATAAACCATTGGCTTTGAAGAAAAACCTGCGTTGTGAGAAATTCTTCCAAGGGCTCAAAAATGCCTCTTGCAAAGCCATACCGTATTCCAGCCCAATAGATAAAGCCATAATGAATGGCAATAGTAATCAATACAAACAAGGCCACACCCTTAAGCGAATCGAGCCGGTATTTTTTGAACCACCGTAAAATGCCTTTCAGTAATAGGTTCGTTTTGTGGAAAAAAGTTTCTTTAGTCGGCATAAAAATATACTCCGGCCTCGTTTGAGCCATTGTTTATCTCGCCAAAGAAATTTTCATCCATTACTTCTTCCATTGTTTTGGGATCGATATACCGAGCAGTGATTTTGACCTTATTGTCTTCGCTGACTTTTACCTTTACATAATTGTACACATAGCCGTCGCCCTTAGGGTATTGAATAAGTTTATTTTCTGAGAATACCACAAAGGCTTTATCGTTCTTAACAGAATTGGGTGCAAAGTATTCAAAAACGTCCACCGATAGCCCTCCAATTGCATCCGGAATTTTTTCCGTAATTTCATTATCACTAATTAGTTGGCACTTTTTATAATGCACAACCATCTTTACATCATTGCCCGATTTTAGGTTGTCCATCAACTGGGTAAAGTCTTTGATAGCATCTTGGCTAAATGCATATAACATCATGAAAGTTAATGCAGTAAGCAGTAGTGATTTTTTCATGGGTGGTAATTTGGTGTAAAAATAAGCAATTTTCTCAAAAAGCAAGTACAGGTTTTTCGCTCAACACAGCCGATTGAAGGTCTTGCCGTTTAAAAAGTTTGCCTATTGGATACTGGTTTACTTTTGTGTCAAAATAGGGCGTGTGTTGATAGAACCAGTTAGTTTGAACCCAGTGGTCGCTCATGGCGGGGTTTGCTTTTTTCTCCTGTTCAAAATCTTCCTTTAGCTTTGGGTTTATGGCAATCATCTCGCGGGCCATTTTTTCCATCACATAGGTTTCAGCGTATTCTTTCTGTTCAAAAATAATGTTCATAAAACCCCAATACAAAAACGAATCGGACGAACGCGGCTCAAGTAGGTATGCTATTAGGCGTGCACTTGCTTGGCTCATATCAATAACCGCCGTGCCTTTTGGAAATAGTCGCATTCCATTGGTTTCGGTTGCCGTAACTTGCAGCGGTAGGCGTCCCTCGTAACTCGTATTCCGCCATTTGGGGTTTGTTAGCTTATACCCTGAAACATTTAACGTTAATTCCTCAGCCAGATACTTTATGCGTATCCCATGAAGTAGCAGTTTTTGGGTTAGGATTGACCATTCGGGAGGAATTAAATAGTATTCGGGAAGTTTTACGGTTTCTTCTGCTTGGTTTACATCAAACATGGGTAATTTCATCGTAATGGGCTTATTGGAGTACTTAAACCAATCACCACCCGTTAAATCACTTTTTTCAATCTCATATTCCATACCAAGAAAATCGACCATCGAACTGTCTTTGCTTGAGAGCGTATAGCGGATGGGGAATGGCTTTTCTCTAAAATCAGCAGTACAACATGCATTATCGGCCTGTGCGTTAAGGGTTTTCAATTCTTTGCTATTTGTGTTTACAAACTGCAGGCAGTGTTTAAGCATCTCGATGGTTGATTCTACCCTTTGCTTATACGGTTTTAGCATATGCGTCTCGATGAGCAGACCAGGCCTATTGGCGGCAGCGCAATAACCATGCGAAAGCATTGGAGGTGCAGTTTCTATCTCGAGCCCACTGCGGGGGTCGTGCCAATTTCGGAAACTCACATACGGGAAAACCGGGAACCCAGCCTTAAACATATGGGCTTCCATGTCGGGAATATACCGTGTTTTGAGCCATTGGGTCTGGTAGGGGTCTGCGTTACCATGGGTTTCCAAACCATATGTTATAACATATTGATAATCGGCACCATCTGTGGTATGGGTGTCGATAAAAAAGTCGGGTTTCCAGGCATGGAAAAGCTTCAACCATTGCTGCATTTCCGGTGCATCGGCTTTTAAAAAATCGCGGTTTAGGTTTAGGTTTTGGGCTGTGGTCCTCCAGCCCATCTCATCAGGCCCATTTTGATTTATGCGGTTATAGGGTCCAAAACGTTCATGGCCATCTACATTTAATATTGGTATAAACAATAAGGTTACATTGCCAAAACGTTCCTTGAAGTTTGGGCTCTCAATCATGTCCCTTATCAAGATAAAGCCAGCATCTTTGCCCTCAGGCTCACCCGGGTGGATACAGGCTTGAAGCATAACAATTGCTTTTGAGGACGTTACAGCGCTCATAGGTTCAAATGCTGCATCAGCATCTACTATCAACAGCGGTAAGTCGCGCCCTTGCGGACTACTACCAAACGTGGTGAATTTTACGTATTTAGACGCTTCATCGAGTTTTTTGCAAAAAGCAATGGTTTCTGCATACCGCGGCGTTTTTGTGCATCCCGATGCTTCATAATAAGTGGTTAACGCCGATTGGCATGTGCCTGCCAGACCAAAGGCAAGGATCAGAAAGCTTACTGTTAGGGTATGTTTCATTGTAAACGGTTGAAGTAAGGGCAAAAGTAAGCAGTGTTTTTGTTTTACCATAACTTTTATACGGTATATAATCCCGATTGAAGGATGTCCTCTGCCACTGTATATCTACAGCCTACAAAGTACCGTGCATCTAGATGGCTTATCTGGTCGGCGTTTTAGTGTGTTTTAGTGCGAACACATGCTTTATTTCAGTACGGCATACATCGCACTATGAGGTATATTAGTCTTATTTATGAATGTATAACAATTTGTAATACAATGTGATAAAAATATTTCTAGTGAAGATGTGCCAAGGTATGATTTTTAGAATAACTTTGCCCGTTTTTTAAAGCAAACTATAGACTATGGGTACCAAAAAGGTTGCCGTAATAGGAATTGGGCAATTTGGAGAAGCTATTGCCAAAAACTTATCAAAAAAAGGAGTCGAAGTATTAGCTATTGATAGCAATCAAGCCAAAATTGAGGCAATAGCTGATGATGTGGCGTATGCCGTAGCTATTAACGCTACCGACAAAAAAGCTCTGATTTCGCAGAACATACAAGACTTTGATGCAGTGGTTGTGGCCATTGGCGAAGATTTTGAACAAAGACTGCTTTGCGTGGCCCTGTTGCTCGATTTAAAGATAAAACGAGTGATAGCCCGTGCCGCGGGCAAAAATCAACGTATTATACTCGAAAAGCTTGGTGTTCATGAACTTTGGTCACCGGAACAGGAGGTTGGGATTATAGTAGCCGAACGCCTGATGAACCCCTCCATCCTTTCGTATTTGCAACTGCCCGATGATTACCGGATTGTGGAGGTTTTATCGCCCCGCAAAATAGCCGGACGCTCATTGGGTGATATTGACCTACGCGACCGGTACAAATTAAGCTTGGTAACCATTAAGGAAGAATGTGTGGTTGGGCCCAAAGGCGGCGAATGCCTCGAATACCACGTTGTTGGGGTTCCTGAAACAAAATATGTAGTTAAACAAACTGACCGTTTGGTTTTATTTGGCAAGAACAAAGACCTAGATCGTTTTATTCAGATAAACGATTAATAACCAGCCTTTACATGCCTCCTATAGATACTATTAACCGATTTAGGGAAAGCATAAACCTGCGACTTTACCCGCATAAAAATGCTGT
>CAZKHA010000129.1:0-9946 GCA_964552325.1 uncultured Bacteroidales bacterium | reverse complement strand
CCTAAAGCGCGAAATTGAAGAGAAACGCCAAAAAAGAAATCAAATTTTATAAACAGCCAAGGCTAGCTTAAATCAAGTTTATGTATCTTTGGCATTCTGTAGTTTGACCTAATTGCCCTTTCCCTAATTTGGCCTCTCAATCTTATAAATGGATTTTGCTATGATAGATAAGGTTACCTTTAACGAAATGTATGACAACTTTGATAAAGAAGTTGTTGTAGAGATTATAGATATCTTCATAAATGAGTATCCAGCACGGATGCAAGCCATTCATGAAGCAATTTTAAGCCTTGATTTTGATGCTATTAACAAGCGATGTCACAGTTTAAAGGGTGTTATCTCAAACTTTTACGACGAAGAAGCCCGTTCATTAGCCTATGTGCTTGAACAAAAAGGAAGACAATGTGATAGCACGGGCCTGCTTGAGACATTTGTTTTGATGAAACCTGCTACCGAAAGCTTGCTTAACGAATTAAAGGCATTGCGCAATAGGTATCTTTAATCGCTTTGTAGCCTTACTTCCTATCCAGCCTATTCATTCCCTCTATCGCCTTTTCGTAATTTGGTATTAGTTTCAGCACCATTTCATAATCGGCCTTGGCATTGCCAAAATCCTTCAGCATTTCATAACAATAGCCTCTGTTTAAGAAGGCTTCAGCATAGCGGTCGTCCTCGCCAATAGCTTGGTTAAAATAGGTAATCGCTTTATTAAACTCCAATTTTTCAGCCATATTAATGTAACCTAGGTTAAACATGGCGGTTTTGTAATGTGGGTCGGCGGCTAGAATCTCCTCATAAGTTACCACAGCTTTGTCGAGTTGGTTGTTGTTTTGGTAAAGCAAGGCAAGCAAATACTTGGCATGTAAATGCTTGGGATTGATTTGGATGGCTGTTTTAAAGTAGCCTTCTGCAAGTTTTGGTTGCTTTTTGGTATATAGGATTGCCAAGCGGATGTAGGCATCAAAATAGTTTTGATCTAATTCTGTAGATTTAAGAAAGTTGCGTAATGCCTTTACCGTATCGCCTTTCTCCATAAACGAAAACGCAGCTAGGTAGTAAGCTTTGGCACTGTTTGGTTTTTCTTTCAAGGCCTGTGCCGACAGCATCAAGGTTTGGTCGTAGTTCTTAAATACAAGATGATACTTAGCAAGTTGCAGAATGGCTTCTGTGTTTTTAGGGTTGTTTTTTATTGCTTTCAAATAGGCGTTCTCTGCATTTTGGAACTTTGCTAAACCCAGGTACACATCACCCAGCGTAACAAAGTAATCGGTATTGGTGGTGTCTTTATCCACAGCAAAGCCAATATCGGTTAAGGCAGCGTTGTATCGGCCATTGGCGGCCAGCCATTTAGCACGCTCATAATGGAAAAGTGGATTCTGGGGCTCGTCGCTTATTTTCTCGTTCAAGGTGCGTAATCCCACCGGAATGGTGTCGTTTTGATCATTGGCCTTTGTGCCTGAATTGTTGTTGCATGACATTGCCATTACCATGAAAAATGCTGCCAAAAGGATGAGAAAATGGGTACGCTTCATTCGAATTGATTTTGTGCAAAATTACAGCAATTTGGGGTTTTAGCTTTCATTTGGAGGTATCTTGAGGCATAATTATTCGGCTTACTCATCCAAATTCGTTCAAAATGGGGCTTTTACACACCAAGGGATGTCAAGAGGCTAGCCTAACTGAAAGCTGTGCTGGCTTAACAGCAGCTAAGCACCCTTTGTTTTTTGGTCTTCGATTGACGGTTGTCACGTTTCATCGTATCTTTACGGCCAGGAAATTACTTTTGCCATGAAAAAGCTGTTTTGCCTTGTATTTGTATCGGTATTCTTGTTCGCATTCAATCTGTTAGCGCAGAATGCACCTACTGCCTATTCCATCAATGGGCTTGATGTTGCCGAAAAAAGAGCCCAACAAGTTCGCTATCTTTCGTTGCCCGAAAGGTACCGTACGCTTACACTGCCCATGAGTGTTGATAACTCAACAAAACCGTATATGCGGTCGGTGTTTTCGCAGCAATGGTATCCCACTTGCATGCAATGTTCTTCGGTGGGTTATGCCTATAATTATGAGGTTAATAGGGTGCGTAATTTGCCTGGTGACACTTCAGCAAATCACCACGCAGTACTTTACACATGGAATTATGCCAACGATGAGGGCGAAGATGGCCTTGACTTTTTCTTTACCTATGATGTGATACAAAAGCAAGGTATTCCTAAAGTGCCCACCTATGGTGCCGATGCTGTTGAATTTCCACCCACGGTGTGGATGAGTGGGTATGATAAGTACTACGAAGCCATGCATAACCGCCTAGATGAGGTGATGGGCATTAAGCTTGATACCGAAGACGGTATTAATACGTTAAGAGCCTGGCTTTATGATCATTTAGATGGTTCTCCCGATGGCGGCTTGGCTGTATTTGCCTCTTCGGGTTATGGGCCCATGCATCAATTTGAGGAAGGAACGCCCGAGGCTGGTAAATCTTTTTATGTTAACCTGTTAAACTATGTGTCGCATGGCCTTGCTATTGTTGGATACAACGATTCGGTGCGTTATGATTACAACCATGATGGACGCTACACCAACAATATAGATATTAATTATGATGGAGTGGTTGATGTTAGGGATTGGGAAAAAGGTGCGTTCAAGTTTATTAACAGTCATGGCGTGTCATATGCCGATTCAGGATTCGCCTACATTATGTATAATTGTATGACACGTACACTTTCTGATGGAGGTATATGGAATTCAAGTGTTTATGTTATAAATGCGAAACCCTCTTATTCACCTGAACTCTGCATGCGGGTAAAAATGGAACACAACAACCGCCAATCCATCCGCCTAAGGGCCGGAATAGCAACTGAAGCAGGAGCCACAAAACCTACGCATATAATAGAGTTCCCAATTTTTAACTTCCAAGGGGGACCGCATGCTATGCAGGGTATTGATACTTTGGCGGGATCGAAGCAAATTGAATTGGGTCTTGATGTTTCTGAGCTAAAGCAGTTTGCCATTCCCAACACTCCGCTTACCTTTTTCTTGTTGGTTGATGAAAAAGACCCGTTAGGTATGGGATCTGGCAAAATCTTGGAATATTCAGTGATTGACTATATGGCTGGCGGCCTCGAAACTCCTTGGAACAATGGTGAGCTTGCAATTCAAGATAATTCAACAACCATGCTTTATGTTGAAAAAGTGTTGCAATTTGAAAAAATGCAAATTACCACACAAAACTTGCCTCTGCCAGTTCCTAACCAAACCTATCAAGTTCAGCTAGAAGCGGATGGAGGGCTGCCGCCGTATAGTTGGAACTTAAATTATTTGTATCAACAATCGGCTGGAAATTGCAAGTTTACATCCGTTTCGTTGACAGATACGATACCCGAAGGGGTTGAATCGAATATCGCTATTAAGTTGCCGTTTTCGTTTCCGTTTTTTGGCAAAGCTTACGATACGGTTTATATGAACCGAAAAGGTATGTTGGTGCTTACTGCCGATCAATTGCCGCCGCGCTATTTTGACGATTATTTGTTTTTGCTGAAAAACAATGCAGTTATTAACCCCGGTTTCCGTGATGAATATGAGATTTTTACGGGCGATGGCGATGGAATGTGGTATGGGTTTAATGGTGATACAGCCATCTTTAGGTGGAGATTGTCGGTTTTAAATTCAGAACCTGCTACCGAAGCTTATTTCGAAGCAAAACTGTTGGCCAATGGCGAGGTAAGGTTCGATTATTCCACCATGGAATTGTTTGATGAGCTGGTGGTTAATCCGGGGATTTCGTCCGGTAATGGCCGTCAATTCCTTTTAAGTGATGATATTTCCCCGGCAATTTTAACCCAAAAATCCTTCCACTTTACTATTGCGAATAGCCCTGAACAAATTGAGTTAAGTAATGAAGGCTTGTTAAGCATTCGCCAATGCGATAGTATTTATGTTGAGAGCGTTGATGTGGAGGTTTTTGACCAGCATAACAATGGCCACCAAAAGCGTTTTTATCTTTCTGATGGATTGGATTTTGAGGTAGTGCCAGCCGCTGGGCCGGGTGCTTTAGCATTATTTAACCAGCAAACCAAACTGAACCTGAAAGTTGTAAACCGTACCTTAGCTCCACTGTCGGCTGTTGAGTTTAAGTTAAAAACCCGATTGATGGGTGTTCAGCTTGTGGATAGTCTTGAGGTTCTTAACAACTTGCCTTCTGGTTCAACGCAGGAGTTTGAAAATGCTTTCTCCCTCGAATTCACTCAGGCTGTGATGGGCGGACAGGTTGTTGAACTAGAGGTGTGGGCATTATATAATGGTAGCAAGCGTATTCTTAGGATGCCCTTGGTTGTTGGGGCTCCGTTTGTGGTGGCCGGCGCAGCCATTGTTCGCGATGGCGAAAACGAACAGCTTGATCCCGGTGAAACGGCTTGGGTGGAATTTCAAATTCAAAACTCTGGGAATAAAACCGCAGGGGCTGTTCAAGCTGAAATTCAATGCAACGATCCATATATTAGTTTGCTTTCTGCCAATCAAATTCTTTTCGACTCAATTACCATAAACGAGCAAAAAAGTTTTCGATGCCTTGTAAACGTTTCGCCTGAAATTGCATTGGCCGATAGTGTGCTTTTTGAGGTAAAGCTTACCTATGGCCCTGGGCTTGATTCTGTTTGTCGGGTAAAGCTTCAAGTAGGCAGCTACTCGGTAGCCTTGGTTAACCTATCAAATCAAACAGCTTCCATCGATTCGATGGCGGCCATTTTAACTAAACTCTCCATACCTTTTCGAACATTTGCATATATGCCAGCTTCGCTAAAAGCATATAGGGCTGTTTTCCTGTGTCTTGGAAGTGTTACACCAGCACACACCCTATCAGAATCGGAGTCGGCTCGAATTATCTCTTATTTGTCAAGTGGTGGCCATCTATACATCGAAGGTTATTATTTTATGTTTTTTCCGGCCAGTAGTTTGCTACCGGCTTGGTTAAACTTTACCCTTCAATCAGTACCATTGTACTACTTCAAAACCGTTTTAGGTGTGGATGTGATAGCCACTGAGGGCATGGAGTTTAAAAATGCGAGTGCTAAAACTGTGAGTATTAAAGAGATTGTGCGCGGTAATTCGGCTTTTACTTTTTTGCAAAGCCCTGAGGGTAAGCCAATACAAATTACCGTTGCCAAGGAGGCTTACCGCGCTATTGCATCAGCCATCGATTTTGCAGCTTTAACCGATTCGTTAGCACCTTCTACCAAGTATGAGTTGATGAAAACCTATCTCGCGTTTTTTGAAATCGACACTACGGGTTTGTCCGTGTTTTTTCATGTCGATAGAATTGATGGCTGTGTAAACCATGACTTTAGTTTTTTCGATGATTCATACGGATCATTCGATTCCTATGCATGGCAGTTTCCGGGCGGCAACCCAGGCTTTTCAACCAATGCTAATCCTACTGTAAATTATGTGGAGCCAGGGGTTTATGATGTGATCTTAACCGTTACGAAAGGTGAGTTGCAACGTACCATAACCAAGTTTGCGTATATTGAGGCTAATACTTGTGCCGGCATTGAAACTCCTCTAAATCGTGATGTGCAAGTTTTTCCAAATCCGGCCATGGGAGCGGCCACCATTCGGTTTGCTTCACCCCATCATGGGTTTGATAAATGTGAATTGCTTGATGCAACAGGCAAACAGCTTCGCAGGTTTAATGTTACGTCCGAATCAAGTGCCGTAAGCATAAATTTGCAAGGAGTTAAGGCTGGGTTTTATATCCTGAGTCTGACGAACCAAAATGGCCAACGCCTAAACATAAAGCTTGTTGTAAAGTGATTTGCACCTGATGATTAGTTGCGTTGCCCCTCAGATCGTTTTGCTTTTATTCAATAAAAAACCCAGCATAGAGGTGCTGGGTTTATAATTTGCAAGAATGGGATTTACTTACGCAATGTTTTTCAGTTTATCGCGCAAAGCTTTTTCGAGTTCTTCTGATAGTTCAGGATTGTCGATAAGCAATTGTTTAACGGTGTCGCGGCCTTGTCCGAGGCGGGTTTCGCCATAGCTAAACCATGAACCGCTTTTTTTGATAATGGCATGATCAACGCCTAAGTCAATTATTTCGCCCGTTTTTGAAATGCCTTCGCCATAAATAATGTCAAATTCTGCTTGCCTAAACGGTGGAGCTACTTTGTTTTTAACCACTTTCACTTTTACACGGTTGCCAATGGCATTTTCGCCGTCTTTTATCTGGGTGTTACGGCGGATATCGAGCCTGACAGATGCGTAGAATTTGAGTGCATTACCACCTGTTGTGGTTTCGGGGTTGCCAAACATCACGCCAATTTTTTCGCGTAATTGATTGATAAATATACAAGTAGTTTTAGTGCGGCTAATATTGGCCGTAAGTTTACGCAATGCCTGCGACATTAAACGAGCCTGTAAACCCATTTTTGAATCGCCCATCTCGCCTTCAATTTCGCTCTTGGGGGTAAGTGCTGCAACGGAGTCAATTACCACTATATCAATAGCATTTGAGCGAATCAGGTTGTCGGCAATTTCGAGGGCTTGTTCGCCATAGTCGGGCTGAGCCACCAATAAATTGTTAATGTCAACACCTAGTTTTTGAGCATAATACCTGTCAAAAGCATGCTCGGCATCAATAAATGCTGCAATACCACCTGATTTTTGGGCTTCGGCAATGGCATGAAGCGCCAAGGTGGTTTTACCCGATGATTCGGGACCGTATATTTCAATAATCCGCCCTTTGGGCAAGCCTCCCACGCCTAAGGCTGCATCCAATGAAATGGATCCTGTTGAAATAACAGGCAGGGCTTCCTGAACCTGATCGCCAAGGCGCATGATAGACCCCTTACCGTATGTTTTTTCGAGTGTGCTAATGGTGGCTTCCAAAGCCTTCAGTTTAGCTAGTTTTTCGTTGCTGTCCATGTAGTTGGAATTAGAGATTTGAACCGATAAAAGTACAGAAAATTTGTGGAATGTGGTCTTGTTCCTTAAAATTTTAATGTCTTGAATAATTGTCCAGAATGGTCTTTCGTCTCAACTTTTGTTATAATCTCCTCAATAATACCTTCTCCTGAGATTACAAACGTATAGCGCATAATGCCTTCGTATTCTTTACCATACAGTTTTTTTAAACCCCATGCCCCATACGCTTTTATCAAGGTTTTTTCGGTATCGGCTAATAAAGGAAATTTAAAACCGTACTTGTTGCTGAAATTTAATTGCGCTTTTTGGTTGTCAGCGCTCACGCCCACAATTTTATAACCTTTTTGAGCAAATGTATCCAACTGCTCGTTCAAGCTACACGATTCGGCTGTACAGCCGGGCGTATTGGCCTTGGGATAAAAATATAGGATAAGTTTATAGCCTTTGAAATCCTTTAACGTAACGGTGTTGCCATGCTGGTCGAGGCAATTGAAATCAGGGGCTTTGTCGCCGGGTGAGAGCATTATCATGGTTTGGTAGAATTTATGGTACAATAGAAATTACCTGCAGCCTAATTCAAATTGTTTTTTCAAGGCTTTGCAGAGGTCACTAAATAAACACTTTAATAGTACGAAGGTTCAACCAATAAGAAGGCTATGGCGGAAGTGTGCTCCAACAAAAAACCCCAGTAAACTGGTTGTTTACTGAGGTTTGTACTTATTAACTAAACTAAAACGCTTAAACGAACTTGAGGGTCTTTAGGCAATGCAAGATTTTTTGCCATGTTTTTTCAATATCGTGATCTAGGCCTACCGAAAAACGGATAAGCCCATCCGACATTCCCATTTTTTTCTGCAATTCCACTGGAACTTCTGATGAAGTGCTTTTGCCCGAATTGCTAAACAAGGTTTTAAAATACCCTAGGCTAACTGCCAAATAACCAACGCCTTCGTCTTCCATCTGTTCCATTAATGCTGAGGCTCGTTCGGCTGTTTCCACATCAATGGCTATCATGCCACCAAATCCAAAGTCTGGGTTTAGCATACCCTTAAGTGTATCGTAACCTGGATGGTTGGGCATTCCTGGATAGTTGAATTTTAAGCCAACTTCGGAAAAACGCTGTGCAAGGTAAAGCGCATTGGAACTGTGTTTTTGCATCCTAATATGCAGGGTGTGCATGTTTTTTAAGATGGACGATGACCGAAGAGGGTCGAGTACAGGGCCTAACAACATGGCTGTACCTGCGTTTACATCAGCAAGGGAGTTGATGAAATCAGCTGTGGAGCAGATAGCGCCCGCCACACAATCGTTCTTGCCGTTTACAAACTTGGTAAGGCTGTAAACAACTATATGAGCACCATGCAAGGCTGGAGAAACAAGCATAGGAGTAAAGGTGTTGTCAACAACCAGTTTAATGGAATGCTCATTGGCTAGCTGGGCTAAGGCTGGAATATCCGAAATCTGCAACATGGGGTTGGTCATGGTTTCGGTATAGATAAGCCGAGTGTTGGGCTGAATGGCGTTTTTTACGGAATCGAGGTCGGTAATATCAACAAAAGTAACCTGAATATTGAATTTGGGGAGGTAGTTCTTTAAAAAAGCGAAGGTTCCGCCATAGGTGGTTAGGCTCGAAACAATGTGGTCGCCCGCATTGCAAAGCTGTAAAAAAACATTTGTGATGGCGGCCATTCCGCTTGAAGTAACCCAGCAGGCTTCGGTATGTTCCATGGCAGCAATAGCATCAGCAAGATATTTATTGCTGGGGTTCCAATGGCGTGAATACAGAAAGCAACCTTCGGCTTTGCCTTCAAAAGTTTCTGACATAGTCTTGGCTTGCATGAAGGTGTAGGTTGCAGAATCGGTAATTGACGGATTTACATCGCCAAATTCTCCGAATTGGAGCAGATCAAAAACGCTGCCTGCTGGGTCGTGTTTCATGGGTTGATTTTTTGGGGCGTATCGCCCTGATTGATTGGATGGATTCTTATGATTGGGAAAGGAAGGATGTATTGCTTAGCAATACGCTTACAAAAGTACGGATTCGTTTGATATTGGTACTATATGCCACAATATTGTAAGCATTATTAACAATTTATTTTCAAACTGTAAGCAAAAAGGCTTATTTTTGCAAAAATTATCAATAAATCCCTTCTAAAATGGCTACCAACTTTCAACTTGACAGCCTCGACAAAAAGATCTTAACTATACTGGCTTCCAATGCGCGTACGCCGTACTTAGAAATAGCCCGAGAATGCAAAGTGTCAGGTGCTGCAATTCACCAACGCCTACAACGGATGGAAGAAGCTGGCGTGTTTAAAGGCTCTTGGCTTCGTCTCGATCCTTATGGAATGGGTTATATGACCTGTGCTTATATCGGAATTCAGTTTAATCTTACCTCTACCCGAACACACGAGCAAGTGTTTCAGAAGATAAGTCAAGTTCCTGAAATTGTTGAGTGCCATCATATTAGTGGCAAATTTTCGTTGTTGGCAAAATTGTACGCCCGTAACAATGAGCACCTGAAACAGGTCATCGTCGAAAAAATCCAAGCTATTCCCGAGATTTCCTTTACCGAAACGTTTATTTCGCTTGAAGAAGGCTTTGCCAGGCAATTACCAATCGGATGAAGTTGTCTTAAGCGGCCTTTTATATCAAACTTCCATAATTCAGTGCTTCTGGCTTAAAAGAGTTATTTGGAGTTTTAATTTTGATGCCCATCATACAAAAGGCATTGTGCAATGCATTTGCTTATCAAGTATTATCCCGCACCTACGGAGCGGCGAAGAATCTTTTGGATTTCTATTTTATCAGTATTAGGTTCCTGCGAGGCCGATGCAATAACCTCTTAAAAATTTGCACATTTTCATTCCGAAAACTCGGAACGGCCGGTTCGCGCCAGCATCTTTTCATTTTTACATTCTTATATCTTTACATTTTGCCTCTACGAGGCATTGAATCAACCTCTTAAGCATTAGCACACCAGCACATTAGCACACTAACTAATTAATTCCCACATCTTCACCCT
>CAZKHA010000128.1:0-9979 GCA_964552325.1 uncultured Bacteroidales bacterium | reverse complement strand
GATTATTCAACAACCAATTTTTGGGTTTTGATTTTTCCGAATTTTCCGTAGAAGGTGATGAAATAAACACCTGATTGTAATTCAGTTGTAGAAACAACATTGATACCAGCATTCAGGTTGTCTTGTTTCAACACTATTTGGCCTTGCATATTGCTTACGGTAAACGATTGGATTGGGCTTCCGGAATTGATGTTGATGTAAGCTTTTGAAGGGTTAGGATAAACGCTGATTTGGTTTGCAGGGATTTCAGGAATATTGTTGAAACCAGGTACATTCCAAGTACAAGCAATGTTCATTGTGCCAGGCAAAATGGTGATATTACGGTCGCCACCGGCTACTGGATCACCATGATCCCATGTTGCTGACCAGAAAAATTTGAAAGCAATAAGACCTTCGGGAAGGGCAGTAGTTAGGCTATAAATGCTATCACCTTCGGCATCGGTCATTAAATTGTTTTCGTTGGTTCCAGGTTGTGCCCATGAGCCATGAATTCCACCTAAAGTTCCAGCAATGTAAACGGGTTCGCCAGCACCCATTCCTGAACCATGCATATCGATGCTGAAAGTTTGGCTAGCAACAGTGAAAGGATTAGGATCGTTGTTCAAGATAATATCATCAAAATAGATGGTGATATCTTCGGTTAGGCCAACAGGATCAACAAAGTCAGGTAAGAAGGCAATGATTGGATAGGTACCAGTTTTTTCACTGAAATCAAAAACGATGTCTTCCCATGCATTGGTAACTGTTTGTGGAGCCATGCTTTCAATTTCAACGGTTCCGGCTTCGCCACCTTCAATTTTAAATTTGAGGGGAGAAATACGGCTTTTCCATACTTTCACGTGGATGTACTTGTTGGTAGTAACATCAATAACTGAAGGAAGTGATGACCAGAAACCATCCCAAGGAAAACCATCTTTATCGCGTAAGAATTTAACAACACTGTTGCTGAGGTTCACGCCTGTTTTGTCAGGATTTTCAACAACGGTCATCGAGCTTAAATCATCTGGTCCATTCAACATCAGATTCAAAGCAATAGGCTCGAAATTTTCCATTACCTGAGCTGGAGCGCTACCAACTGCGGGGTCGGCATTGGCATACAGGTCATCATAATACAAGGTAATGTCTTCGGTAAGTGTTAGAGGGGTTTCAAAGTCAGGGATCAAAACGATCTTCACATAATCGCCGCTTACAATACTCATGTCAAAAACCAGCTCTTCCCAACCATTTACAAGGGTTTGGGCGTTGATAGGGAATACATCACCTGAATTTCCGCCATCTTTTTCATACTTGAAAACAACTGGGCTAATACGTGGTTTCCAGATTTTAACGTGAACGTACTTGTTTGTAGTAACGTCAATAGGTGTTGGTAAAGTGGCATACCAGCCAGCCCATGGATCGCCATCAGCGCCACGTACCATTTTGGCAACGTAGCCACTTGTATTGATTCCAGAAGCATCTGGGTTAGGCACAACAGAGATTGCTCCATTGGCACCGCCCGAGAATAGGTTCATTGTGAGGCTCTCAAAGTTTTCAATGGTTTGAGCGTTCGTATATAGCCCAACCACAGCAAACAACATAATCGATAGTAAAAGTTTTTTCATAGATATCGGTTTTAGGGTTAATAATTAAAAGTTACCCACAAAAATAAGCAAAAACTTTCTTGATATTCCAAGTTTTGGTGCTTTTGGGGTAAAAAAAACGCAATTTTTTATTAACTTTTTAAAAGTCTGTCTGTAAAATATTTGTAATCAGCTTTTTATATTATCTGTTGGTTAACAAAATCTTTACAATTTGCTGGCTTTGCCCTTTCGTTACTTCCAAGGTGTAGAAGCCAGACGGTAATCCAAGATCAGCAAGTTCGAGCTCGTTCCAACCTAATGTGTGGTCAGCTAAAGGGGTTTGATACATTAACTGCCCATACATATCCCATATTTTAAGTGTTCCCAATTCTTTTTGTGTAGCAAGGTATCTGACAGTTAGCTTATTGTGTGAAGGATTTGGAAAGACCTGGAGCGCTGCTTTTTTCTCAAATTGTTCATTTTCTGTGCTGTATGGATCTGTAACAAACCCAATTGAAGTCAAAGCAGGCGAAATTTCTGGGTTTTTCATAAAGCTCTCCCAAATCTTCCCGCTTCGGTGGTTTTCCATCATAACTATGATAGGTCCTTGATCTATAGCCAAGTAAGAGTTTGCATACCAATTACGTGATTGATTAAAGGCGTCGTAAAAACCATAATAGCCCCATGTTTTATTACCCAATTCTCTATAGAAATGTTTTAAGGCTTTAAAGGAAGCATCTGGAACATATGGCATTGCCGATAAGGCGGCGGTTGGTGAAATTGTACCGTTGTCGCGGCTGGCTGTTGGCTCATGTGCCATGTACCCGTCGGGATCATCGCTGGCTGTAAGCCCCCAGCAGGCTTCGCTATAACCGGTAAAGCCTCGTGGATTAGCCTTACAATAAGCTTGATGTATTAAAGAGATGTTTTTGCTATTGTTGAAGTAGTTGCAATACTCATCCTTTAAATTGCGAGGGTCAAAGCCAAGGAACGAATAATGTGTAAAGAACAACGGCCCACCATAATCCCATCCCACAAATATCTTGTGCCCATAAAACGATTTGCCATTTACATAATAGCTATTGCTGGCCCATCCCGTGTTGTAAAGTGTTGAAGGAACTGGGTGTGTAGGGGACGCAACAGCCAACAAATAAACAATTAAAGCTTCGTTATATCCATATATTGGCATATTCATGCCAAAACCATAGTTAGGCGACCAATGCCAGAATAGCGAATTACCATTGTTCCGGTACCAATCCCATTCAACGGTTTCCCATAATTGGCTTATTTGGTTGCGAAGGTTGCCTTCGGCATAGCTTAATCCATCAAAATAACCCCTTGCAGCTAGTAGTCCTTGAATTAGGAAAGCCGTCTCAACCAGGTCTCCTCCATTATCTTTTGTCGAAAAAGGGATAACTTTTCCGGTTGTTCCATTCAACCAATGCGACCATGCGCCATGAAAGCGATCAGCTTGCTGCAAAAAGCCAGTTATTTTTAGAAGTCGGTCAACGGCCTGTTCACGTGTAACAAAGCCTCGTTCAACGCCTGCAATAATGGCCATGATGCCAAATCCTGAACCACCTGAAGTTACGGTTTCACCCGATCCGTAACGCTCTCTTGTTAAGCCCGAAACAGGATGCGCGTAATCCCAAAAATAGCGGAAAGTGGCTTCTTGAACCATATCGAGTAGCTCGTCGTCCGAAAATTCTTTTATGTAAGCATCAACAACTTCCGAGGCTTGTGATGGTGCCCCTATCTCATTGATAGCCTTAATTCTGTATGTGATAGTTCTGTTTGTTCCTAAACCGGTTAGATAATCACTGTAAATCGTTTCCTCTGCATCTATACTGGCAACTGCAATAAATGTGGATCCCCCATCAATCGAACGTTCTATTTGATAACCAGTTACTTGGGATTCGGGGTTTTTATTCCAACGAAGAGTTACATGCCGTTCGTAAGCTTGGGTCTGTAGGCCAGTGGGCGCACTTAACAATGTACCAGTACCACTACCTGTAAACACACGCATGTTATCTATTAATAATGTATGCGGAGCATTATCAGCCATATCTTGTGCAAATCCAATAGTTTTGATGCTTGCATAATTTATGGGGTTTACTTGCCCTAGAAATAACTCCATAGATATTTTGAGGTTAGTCCAGGTATTTGCAGGGATGTTTTTTCCATAAACTGATAAGGGAATCATGATGGATTTGTTGTTATCGGTATCCTCGAAAAATACGTTTGGTAAACTCGAAATTGATTGACCAACAACAGAATAAACCCAAAAGGATAATGTATCGCTTTGCGTAAGGTTTTTTGCTTCCCAGCCTGTTCCTGCGGCAATGGCGTACCATCCGCCACCACTTACTGATTTCCATTGGAGGCGCAGGGCATTAACCCCTTGTTGTGCCGGTAGCGTGCTTTCTACTGGGAATTTTCGCAGATCGCTGCCCAGGCGTTCCAACTCACTCGGCGCAGTTAGCTCCATCCAGCTGTAATCGTATATACTTGGGTCGTTTGAATCTTGAAAATATAGATGAACCTGTGCATACGACAATTGGAGCATCAGGATAAAACAGGCTAACAAGGCGCTTTTTTTCATGGGTGAAGGGTTGTTACATTGTAAAAAAAAGAAAGGAAAGTTGTCAATGTCGAACAACTTTCCTTACAAAAATAGACTAAAAAGGGATTAGTACCCTGGGTTTTGCGTTAATTTACCTTCTGAGAGGTCGATTTGCGTTTGAGGAATAGGATAAAGTTCGTTCTTTCCGGCAGTAAAGCCTTTAGAAGCCAATACCGTAGCAGCTTGACCTGTGCGAACTAAGTCAAAGAAACGATCGCCTTCCATGGCCAATTCAAGCCTGCGTTCCAGTAAAATTTGCTCAAGACTTGGAGCGGCAATGGTTGCTAAATTTACACGTTGACGAACTTGGTTTAAATAGGTAGCAGCACCTGACACATCACCTTGGCGAATTTTGGCTTCAGCAGCAATAAGCAGTACTTCAGCATAACGCATAACACGTATGTTTTGGCCAGCACCATAAGGTCCAAATACTTGTAAGCTTGATGGGTAATAGGCTTTGCCATTGTAGCGAGGGCTGGTGACGCCTTCAAGTTTTGCAACGCCCTTTATTTCGTCCCCATCAGGGGTGATATAACCCTTTGGTAAAATGGTAACTTCTTTCCGAACTGCATCGCCAGCAGCATCAAAAGCAGCGGCAAGGTCGTCGGTAGGAACATTAAAGCCCCAGCCAAATTGACCACGTACCGATTGAACTTCGGCATGTTGGCAGAATGATAAACCATCATTGCCACTAACCTCTTGTGCCTGAATTTCGAAAACAGACTCAGGGCCATTTTCGCTTTGCACCCTGAATACATTGTAGAAATTGTTTTCAAGAGAATAAACACCCGAATTGATAACATCGCTGGCGTATTGAGCAGCCTCGGCCCAACGTTGGTTGTAAAGGTAAGCTTTGGCTAACATAGCTTTAGCAGCACCACTGGTGGCGCGTCCTTTTTCGGTTTGAATGTAAGTGGCTGGTAAAACACTAGCAGCATCTTTGAAATCGGTTTCAATTTGAGTCCACACTTCCGATGCTGACACACGCACATAGATTTCAGGACCTACAGGCACACTTAATGGCATAGGGACTGCTCCAAAGGCACGAACCAAATCAAAATATAACAATCCCCTTAAAAACTTAGCCTCCGCTATGAGCCGTGCTTTTAAGCCTTCGTCCATTGTTATGTTGGGGATGTTTGTAATACATTGGTTAGCAAGGTTTATTCCACGATAACGCCCACTCCAATAATCATTCAAGATAAATTGATTTGGTGTATAAACAAAATTATCGAAGTCGTTAATAAAGGTGGCATCACCCGATTCACTACCTTTTACTGAATTATCGCTAGGAACTTCCTGCATAATGATAAAGGCAAATGAAACCATTTCCCAACTCCTAAAATGAGCGTAAATGGAGGTAACTGCTTTCATGGCATGTTCAGGGGTTTCGAAGAATCCTTCCGCTGGCACGCTGCCTTCGGGCTCAAAATCAAGGTAATCCTTACAAGAATTCAAACTAAGGAAGACGAGGATAAGGGTTGAAAGAAAGAATATTTTTGTTTTCATAATATGTTCTCCTTAAAATTAAAAGTTCAGATTAATGCCAAAGTTGTAGGTAGCCGACATGGGGTATACATTGTAATCAATGCCTTGGGAAGTGGCTGATCCACTGGCAATTTCTGGGTTAAATCCATTGTAGCCAAATAGGTTGATTGGATTGCTGGCGTTGGTGTAGAACCTAACTTTTTCGAGACCGATTTTCTTGGTTAAGCGTTCGGGCAAGGTGTAACCTAACTGTATGCTGCGTACACGGAGGAAAGCTCCATCTTCAACATACCAGGTATTGGGTGCCTTGTTGCCATTTTCGCTGGTAAGGTCAGCCGAAGGATAGGTGGTGCTAGTGCCTTCGCCATGCCAACGGTTTTCGTAAAAATCGAGGTCATAGTTTTCGTTACCAAGGCGTTGATCGCGCTTAGCATTGTAAATTTTGTTGCCCCAACGTGCATATACTTCAAATGATAGATCAACACCGGCATAGGTAAACATTCCTGAGAAGCCTAACGAGGAAGTAGGGATAGGGCTGCCCATGAAAATGCGGTCCTTGGCATCAATAACGCCATTGCCATCAACGTCTTCGTATTTAAAATCACCAGGCTTAGCAGTTTTCTGAAGTTTTTCGCCATCTTCGTTTACATAGGCATCAATTTCTGCTTGGTTTTGGAAAATACCCAATACATTGCGTCCATAATAACTACCAATTGGTTGACCTACAACAGTATAAGTAGTAAAGAATCCGCCATTGGATAATCCTCCACCATAAATTCCCAAAGTACCTTCTTTAAGCGATTTTACTTCGTTGTGGTTGTACGAATAGTTCATGTTTAGGTCATAACCAAATTTACCAATTTTATCATTCCAACCCAAAGTGAACTCAACACCACGGTTCAAAATGTCGGCGTTGTTGCTTAAGTACGATCCTGAAGTGCCAGCAGTTGACGAAAGTGTTAATTGGAAAATGGCGTCTTGTGTTGTACGCGAATAGAAATCAACTTCATACGAGAGTCTTTCGTTAAATGATTTACCTTCGATAGCGATATCTATTTCATTCATTTTTTCCCAGAAAAGCATAGGTGGAACGGCACTGGTAATATTTGCGCCTTCCGAAATAACCATCACTGTACCGCCTTGACCAAAGCTGGTGCTCAGTTGGCCACCTTCCGATACTACCAATGTGTAAACATTGCTAGGGATGCGGTCGTTACCAACAAGACCCCAACTGCCTCTGAGCTTAAGGAAATCAAAGATTTTTTGGTTTTTCATGAACTCTTCACCCGTAATAATCCAACCTAGTCCAAAAGAGGGGAAGTAAGCCCAACGATCTGCTTTGGGGAACCTAGAACTGCCATCGCGACGTACTGTAGCTGTGAGCAAGTATTTGTCCATGAACGAATAATTCACCCTACCAAAATAGGAAAGGGCAGTGCTTTTTGAACCCCAGTCATCAGCAAAAATTGACTTTTCGGATCCTAAACCTAGGTATAATGACTGTTCGCCATAATCAACTACACCCAACCTTGAGCCAAACAGACCTAAGGTTGATTCGTAATGGGAAGTCATACCAGCCATTGCCTTAATACGATGATTTCCAAGCCTGCGTTCAAATGTAACGGTATTGTCCCAGTTTGAAACATAAGTATAATTTATTGATCTGCTTAAGGTTTGGTTGGTATCTTTTTGCGTCACTGAAACCTCATAACGTGGGGTATAGCTGCGATTACGGCCATATCCAAAATCGGCGCCGTATTGCGAACGGAATTGGAAGTATTTTAAAAAGTTGATTTCAGCATAAACGCTTCCCACCAAACGAATGCCGTTCGATTTGCTGTTAAAGTAGTTAAGGGATGCTGCGGGGTTTGAAAAATTACCCAATCCCAATGTAACTGGATCTGTATAAGTTGAGTCGTTCAGCATAGGGGCAAAGACTGGAGGGGTAATATATGCATCATAAAACACCGATGGCGCATCATTGGTGCGGAAACCGGAAAGTGTAGCTGTATAACCCACTTTTAAGTATTTACTGGCATCTAAATCCATTGACGACCTGAGGTTTAGGCGTTCGTAGTTTTGGTTTTTGATCAAGCCTTCTTGTTTAAAGTAGCCTACACCAAAATAATAGAGATTTGAGCCCGAACCACCCGAGAAGCCCAAATCGTGGCTCATAACTTTGGCTTGGTTGTTCATTGCCTCATCATACCAGTTGGTATATATGGGGAAATCGGCAGGATCGCGAGGGTCGTAAGTCTGTCCGGCTGCTTGTGCTTGGTACAAACCTTTTTCATTAATTAATTCAATATATTGAGTGTTGTTGGCCAAAGGAAGTTGATTAACAGCAGTTTGCATGCCTGTATAGCCTGAATAGGTAACCTTGGCCAATTGTCCGGTGCTGCGTTTTGTTTTAATGATTAAAACGCCATTTGAGGCTTTCACGCCATAAATAGCTGAAGCTGAAGCGTCCTTAAGTACGGTAGTTGATTCAATGTCAGAAGGGCTTAAAAAACTGATGTCATTGGTTACAACACCATCAACCACAAATAATGGATCAGCCGAGGAATTAACAGTCCCAAGTCCGCGTATGCGAATAGTAGGTGCAGCACCGGGTGCTCCGCTGTTGGTAACCTGTACACCTGCTACCTTGCCTTGCAGTACTTGTCCGATGTTGGCTGCTGGTTGGTTCCCAAGTTTGTCAGATTTAACAGTGGTAACCGAACCTGTAAGGTCCATTTTTTTGGTAGAACCATATCCAACCACCACAAGTTCTTCAAGACCAATAACATCCGATTCAAGTTCAATGTCAAATTTAACCTGATTTCCTACGGCCACTTCAAGCTTTTTGTAGCCTAAAAAAGCCACCTCAAGCAAGGTAGTCTTTGCGGGGACTTTTAGCGAGAATGTTCCATCAAGGGTGGTGGTTGTACCAATGGTGGTGCCTTTCACAACAATGCTGGCACCTGGGATGGTGTTCCCATCTTTCTTATCTTTTACCGTACCTGTGAGGGTTCGGTCTTGTGCCATGATGCCGAAAGCAAGCAGCATTGCAATAACAACGAGATAAAATCTTTTCATTTAAGTATTAGTGTTTAGTTAGTAAAATAGTTAGTTTAAATTGACTGCAAAGGGCTGTTAGGGCGGTTGTGATGTAAATTTTCCCATAATTTCTATTTTATCAATATATAATTAAGCTTAAAATATTGCACATATGATTTTTGCGAGATAAAAGTGTATTTTAAACACTAAGCACTGCAAAGTTACAATATGGGTTTAAAAAATGCAAACTTTCTTTCAAAAAAAAATCAATTAACTGAAAAACAATTTTTTAGAATCAAACATCTAGTTGATTACACTATTTAGTTT
The DNA here is from genome assembly GCA_964552325.1 of uncultured Bacteroidales bacterium. Classification (GTDB taxonomy): domain Bacteria; phylum Bacteroidota; class Bacteroidia; order Bacteroidales; family TTA-H9; genus CAZKCK01. Next base: position 943 of record CAZKHA010000128.1, on the reverse strand, counting down.
CGTTTTCTTTTTCAAAAACCATAACTTGGTTACCAGCCGAAAATAGGCTAAGCTGTTGGTTGTGTAGTTGATAGGAGTCGATGCTAATTAAGGAGTTAATAAACAGATTTTCAAATGTATCGAGGCAACCCATTTTGGTCATTGCCATGGTTGGTCCAATTGTGAGCTTGTTGCCCTCCAGCACAAATTTTCCATGGTAGTTGTTGCAACCTGTGTTGCCATTTACAACAAATTCATTGGTAGAAAAGTTGATAAAAGGATGTCGGTTGGCATCACGTGGGTTTGTGTAGGTTTGGCCATTCAGCGTGAGCATTACCCATTTCCCATCTAGGGATGGGCTAAGGGGGTTGATGGATTCGTTTTTAAGCCCGAATACGAAATATCCGGGTTGGGATGTGTTTAGCTTTTGGTTTTGCTTGCTAAGTTTAAATAGTTTTGAGTTCTCGATACGTAAATTCTCGGAATGATCGGTGTAGTGTAATTGTAGGTTGTTTTTTTCCAAGTTCCATTTTCCGTACACAGTTATTGGCCTCACATCACGTTCTTGGAACGTTGAGGTTTCAATGAAAGTGAAGTCATCCTTAAGCTCCAATTCAACCTCAATACCAGGGCAGCCATCACATGGCAACAAGCCGGTGTAAAGTCCCGCCATTGAAATGGGTTCAATTTGCGTCTTTTGTGTTTGTTGAGAAGTTGTGCAAGCGGCTAAAAGTAGCATTACAGTTAAAAAAACGAAATAAGGTTTCATACCAGCGGTATTTGATTATTGGAAATGATGTATTGCTAATTCTATAACAAATAAAATGCGAGAATGTTAACAATAAATTGAGAGATGAGAGGGGGAGAAGGGGAGAAGGGGAGAAGGGGAGAAGGGGAGAGAAAAGTTGAAGTAGGAAGTAAGTAGTAGGAAGAAGCTGCCAAAAACCAAGGTTTTACAAGTTAT
>CAZKHA010000127.1:4034-10012 GCA_964552325.1 uncultured Bacteroidales bacterium | reverse complement strand
ACTAACCTCTAACTAAGTAAATCTTCATTTCATACTGTTTAATTACCCACAAAAAACAGCGAAGAGCCTGTTATTTGCCTTGACAAACCATTTAGCTTGCATTTTGTTAATTTGATGAAGTAGTTGTTAAATTTTTATACTTTCGCAGCATGGAAATCGTAGTAAGCGGCATAAGGCCAACCGGAGAACTGCATCTAGGTAACTATTTTGGGGCAGTAAAAAATTTCGTTAAAATGCAGGAAGAAAACACCTGCTATTTTTTCATTGCTGATTATCATTCACTTACAACCCACCCAACCCCTCAGGATTTGCATGGGAACGTAAAGCGTGTGTTGGTGAATTACTTGGCTGCAGGGCTTGATCCCGAAAAATGCACCTTATATATTCAGAGTGATGTGCAAGAAGTGGCCGAGCTGTACTTGTTGCTAAACATGAATGCTTATCTGGGTGAGCTCGAACGGACCACATCGTTCAAAGAAAAGATCCGGAAACAGCCTGATAATATCAACGCAGGGCTTCTTACGTATCCTACCTTGATGGCCGCCGATATTATCATTCACCGGGCACATAAGGTACCTGTTGGAAAAGACCAAGAGCAGCATTTAGAAATGACCAGGACTTTTGCAAACCGCTTCAACCGTTTATATAATACTGAATACTTCCCTGAACCACAGGCATATAATTTTGGACAGCAGTTGGTAAAAATTCCAGGGCTTGATGGCTCGGGCAAAATGGGTAAATCGGAAGGCGAGGGCAATGCCATTTTCTTGTCAGATTCGCCAGAAGCTATACGCAAAAAAGTGATGAAGGCCGTTACGGATAGTGGCCCTACGGAGCCCAACCAAGAAAAGCCTGAGGCTATCAAAAATATCTTTCAACTGCTTCAAGTTGTATCGAAGCCCGAAACTGTGCAATTTTTTGAAGACCAATACAACGTATGCAGCATTCGCTATGGCGACCTTAAAAAGCAATTAGCCGCTGATATGGCCGAGTTTACGGCTCCTTTACGCGAACGGATACTTGAGCTTGATGCTGATAATGACTACTTACGCAAGGTTGTGAAAATTGGAACCGAAAAAGCGAAAGCCAGTGCACAAAAAACCATTGCTGACGTAAGGCAAATCATTGGATTTAAATCATTTTAATTCGATAACACAATGGAAAGAAACTCGGATACTAAAACTGAACTAATTTATATCGCACTTAAGTTCGGCGTAGTTTTGTTTATGGGTGGAGTGCTTTACACTATTTTTAAAGACCCGGGTTTTGACGAAAGTTTTTGGAATGGCTTTTTTCAGGTGGTAACTGTTGTAGCTTTTATTGCTTTTGCAGTTCTTAGCTTTGCACTATCGCGCCATAACTTTAATATTTTTGGTTTCTTTGGGGTTGTTGTTGCCTCCATCTACCATATTTTTCACATACTTTTTACTAATTTTAAATACGACGAATTACCTGATTATCTGCTGCTAATAATCGTTTCATTGTATTTTATGACCAAAAATGAACGGCGTCATAGGCATGGTCAGATTTTTTAGTTTGCCAACCGACATAGCAAACGCAGAATTATCAAACTTTTGTTGAAAACTTCTCTTTAGTGTTTTATAAAGCGCCTGGATAAAGTTTGTTGCCCTAAGCTAATTGAAAAGTAATACACTCCAGCAGTCAGGTTGCTAATATTTAAAGGTTTGCAACTTGCGATGTTCGTGTTTAGTACCTTATTCCCCAAGGCATCGGTAATGCGTACGGCCGTGGAACCTTCAAAAGGAGTGCTTACAGAAATAGATTGGTTTGATGGATTGGGGTAAATACGGATGTTTTTAGGGGCATTCAAACCCATGTTACTGGTATTAACCCCTGGCAAATTAATTTGATACAAGGTGCCAGCCTCGCCCCCGCTACCTTCTTCGGTCATGTACAAGCGTTGCGCATCAACAAATCCTATTGCCTCATTTTGTCCCGGCTCATCGGTAAAATAATATTCGGTAATGGTTCCATCAAAAAAATGATCGTCTTGGTAGTTGGTAAACGAAATTAGTCGATTATGCGTAAGCAGAACTAGTTCGCCGGTACTCCGGTTGTAGTCGGCGGAGGTTATGCGGTCGTTATCCGTATCGCTACCAACAAAATAACTATCAACAGCTTGCAATAAGTATGTTCCGGGTTCGTCACTCAATTTGTACATTTTAGTCAGCCCACTAAAGGGTTGGCTCCTATCTTTGGTAAATAGGTACAAAAAGCCACTGCGCCAAATGATAGCCTCAACATCAAAATTATGATTATACGAAGGGGGCGGAAAAGCAGCTTGATCAGCATAGCTAATTTGCAGGATATCAGCTTGTACTTGGTTTCCACTAAAGTTTTCAGGGTTTGGGATACGATAAACAGCCAAATCAACCCGATTATTGTTGTTGTTGCCCAAATCGGCTATATAAATATTTCCATCATTATCGGTGGTAAGATCCTCCCAGTCAATATTTTCTACATTGCTTATGACCAAGGTTCGCTTTAAGTTACCCAAAGTATCGAAGCCATATAATTTATTATCGTTACCCGAATCTTCGTGTGACCAAATATAATTTTCCCCAATAACAAGTAAACCCGAGCTTTCGCTAATTTGCTCAGGAAGCAAGCAAATTATCCGGTTCTCGAGGGGTTGTTTTTGTGCCTCGCAAGAAATTATGCTGGCCGATGCCAACACAATAAGCCATTGAAAAAAAGCTTTAAACAAAAAACCAAGCCTTACTATAAATCGCATTAACTTATTATTTATCATCAACTATATTCAGAATTTATGATTATTGAAATGGCACGAGGTATCGGAAATACTAAGGTTAATGTTCTTATCAGCTACAAATAAATTAATTGAGTAAGAATTTTTAATACGTCGTAAATTATTTAATTTTTAAAATTTTCGCCTGAATTTCAACCGAACTATGCACCACTGTAGTAAATTTTTAAGGTTTCAATCGAAATGGTTCAAACGCTTGTTGTTGGCTTAGCGCTGAATGTTGAAATACATAACACAACCATATGTGCTTTTATTTAAACTTACCATTTTGTGAAGGGATTTTTTACAAGTGCTGAATTGTAATATTTGGGGTTTCCGGTTACCTCCATTCCTAACCAATCGGGAAGTTCAACATGCTCTTTTTCGTTTTCTAATTCGATTTCGGCCATCACCAATCCTTCATTTTCACCATAAAATTCATCTACCTCTACAAGGTGCATTGTAATTGGTACAATATACCGAGTTTTCTGAATTTTCCCTGGTTCACACAGCTTCATCAATTCATTGGCTTCATTTAATGTAATCTCCTTTTCCCATTCAAATCGGCTAAAACCAGTTGCCGAGGAGCTGCCTTTAATCGTGATATAGCCCGTATCGTCAGTAATACGGATGCGAACACTGCGTTCAGGATCAGAGGACAGATATCCTTGTTGAATATTAATTTTATGTACGGCGAAGGATTTGAAATCACCCTTCACCAAAAATTTCCGTTCAATTTCTTGAGGCATAGCGTAAACAAATAAGGAACTAAAAAACTTGGGTCGATTTAAGGCAATTCATTTTGGCTTTACATAACGTTCTAATTTAATGCACACGTACGGATATTTGCTTGGGTGAACGCCCTCAGTAGCAACAAAAATACTAAAAATGTCGAAGAATTTGGGGCTTTAGTATGGAGCTGACATAAATAGTTGTAATTTTATTGCCCAATATTAACACTGTTCTGTCTATGATTCGATATTTTACTCGATTGATGGTTATCGCATTTTTAGTGTTAACCGTTACGGCTGCCATGGCTCAACTTCGCATTAATGAGTTTATGGCTAGCAATTCCACCACTTATCCTGGGCCGCAAGGCGATTATCCTGATTGGATTGAAATATATAATGGCGGTAATCAGGCTATTAACTTGGCTGGATACTGGATTAGTGATGATTTGAATGAACCCGACAAACTTTATCAAATTCCATCTACCAGCCCGTCGCTCACAACGGTTCAAGCGGGCGGTTTCATCGTATTTATTGCCAATGGCGATCCTACAGGCGGAGTGTTAAATGTAGACTTTAAGCTTAGTGCATCGGGTGAGCATATTGGACTTTGGTTGCCGGACAAAACCACGGTGGTTGATACGATGAGCTTCGATGTTCAAACCACTGATGTATCTATGGGGCTGTCGCCAAATGGTGGGTCACTATGGTATTTCTTCAACAGCCCAACTCCTGGAGCGTCAAATCCCAATTATACCGCAATCACTACCAATACCAATAGCTTTGAAATTACATGTTTGCCGAATCCCTGTAACGATAAAACTACTATTAGGTTTACCTTAAAAGAACCATCCATTATTCAATTATCAGTTTTTGACCTTATGGGCAAGCAAGTAGCTTTGTTGGCTAATGCTGAGTTTGTTAATGGAACACACTCAATTAGCTTCGATACAGGCCAACTTGAATCAGGGCTTTATTTCTTCAAGCTTAAAACCCCTTCTGGTACCGTTACCCGTAAGTTGCAAGTAAGCAGATAGTTATTGTTTTAGGAGTTGGGGAATCGAAAAATTTGCGCCTATACATTAGTTTAATCGGCTAGAATTTGTAACTTTGCGCCCTCTTTTTAGAAATTTATAATTAATTCAAATTAAACACTTTTTACATGAAAAGCATTTCGATGAGCGGTTCTCTTCGGGAGAACGTAGGGAAAAAAGATGCGAAAAAAGTTCGTGTTGATGGCGGCGTACCTTGCGCAATTTACGGTGGAAAAGAACAAGTATTGTTCAGCATTGAAGAAAAATCGCTACGCAGAGCTATCTTTACCCCTGAAATTTACTTAGTTAACCTAACAATAGATGGCAAAAATTACAATGCCGTTGTTAAGGAAGTACAGTACCACCCAGTTAGCGACAACATTATACATGTTGATTTCTTGCAAGTTTTAGACGAAAAGGCTATTGTTTTGAGCTTACCTGTTGTTATTGAAGGTAGTTCTCCCGGTGTATTGAAGGGTGGAAAACTAGTTAAGAAATTCCGCAAGCTCAAAATTAAAGGTCTTGCCAAGCATATGCCCGAAAAGATTGTCATCAACATTTCAAACCTTGAAATACTTGATGCTGTTAAGGTTAGCGATATGAAAATAGAAAATCTAGAATTTCTAGACCTACCAAATGCTATTATCATTTCGGTTGATTCCACGCGTGCTGCTGTTGAAGAAAGTACTGTGCCCGGAAAGAAATAAATTCTGACACTATTCGTATAAAAGGCATGGCTACAACGTTAACCATGCCTTATTTTTTTGAATCTAAATTTAGATGCTGTGAAATACTTGTTGGCTGGCCTAGGTAATATTGGAGATGAATACACGAATACGCGTCATAATATTGGCTTTACCCTAGCCGATACAATAGCCTTCGACGGCAAAAGTGTTTTTGCAACAGATAGATATGCGTCCGTAACTAGAGTGAAGTTTAAGGGAAGAACCATCGTTCTAATAAAGCCATCAACCTATATGAATTTAAGCGGCAAGGCCGTAAGGTATTGGATGGAAAAGGAACAGATACCTATTGAAAATCTACTAGTTGCATATGATGATAAAGATTTGCCATTAGGTACTCTACGATTGCGCGGACAAGGTAGTGGAGGGTCTCACAACGGGCTTAACCATGTAATTGAAATCCTTAATACAACCAATTTTGCCAGGTTGCGAGTAGGGATTGGGAATGATTTTGGACGCGGACAACAAGTGGATTATGTTCTAGGTAAATGGACCCCAGAAGAAGAAAAGGTACTTACCCCAAGAATAAAGATGGGCGTAGAAATTGTTAAAAGCTTTGTTACCATGGGTTTAGCCCAAACAATGAACTTTTACAACAATAAATAGGGGAGTATAGCAAACTGTAATCCTAAACGGAGAAGTCGAAGCTATCTTTATGGGTTTTGGCATATACATCTCGGCTAAACATATACAAACGTGCGGGTTT
>CAZKHA010000127.1:0-3934 GCA_964552325.1 uncultured Bacteroidales bacterium | reverse complement strand
ATTGCGCAATACCTTTGTCATACTAATTTCATTTACTGATAAATACGCTTTTGGACGATATCTATACTTTATTATCTAGGATTCAGCTAGGGTTTATAAATTAGCTTATTTTATTGAATATCAGCAATTTGGAAATAATATCGAACAAAATCAAAAAAAAGGTTGACTTCGATTGCGTATAGCAGTATATTTGCAGAGCTTAGTGTAGTAATTACACCTTATTGGATTAAGAACAGTTCCCGGGCAAACTTTAAGGTGTAAAAACACTGCCTAAAAACAGATTTTGCATAAAAAGCTAGTTAAAGACTACCTATTGGATTCGTTGTACAATAAAACGTACACGATGTTCTTTTACATAAAGTTTGTTTACGTTCAGGCTTGAATTCATTACGAATAGAACTGCCACTTTGAATCCGCCTACGGCCACGTTTGTAAACACCATGATGTGTAGCGGACAGCGCCCAGTTCATACAGGTATTGATAACCCATTGATAATGCAATTATTACCTCCGTTCGACTTTATATACTTTATTCCCGTTCAGTAAAATCTTTTATCATTTAACCTTAAATACCACCCTAATGGCTTCAACAATTCAATCTTCATCTCAAACTCACTTAGCTAAAGGCAGCCCTGCCGCAAAGTACGGAGGCGCGTTGGTCATTTTAACCTCATTGTTTTTTATGTGGGGTTTTATAACTTGCCTCAACGATATCTTAATACCACACCTAAAAGCCTTGTTCAGTTTAACCTACACACAAATTATGTTGGTTCAATTTACCTTTTTTGGCGCATATTTTCTTGTCAGTCTTCCATCGGGTTGGCTTATTGGAAAAATTGGTTACCAAAAGGGCATCGTAGTAGGCTTGACAACCACGGGGATTGGGGCACTTTTGTTCCTTCCTGCTGCAGCAAGCATTTCGTATGGTTTGTTTTTGTTTGGCTTTTTTGTTCTGGCATCAGGTATTACAATATTGCAAGTAGCTGCTAATCCGTATGTTGCTATTTTAGGAAAACCTGAAACAGCATCCAGTCGATTAAACCTTACCCAAGCATTTAACTCGCTTGGCACAACCATTGCCCCACTTTTTGGTGCTTTTATGATACTTGAGAACAACTTCAGCACGGCACAAGAAGAGGCTGCTGCGGTTAAGCTTCCCTATATTATGATAGCGGTTACATTGTTTGCTATTGCAATTCTATTCTCGTTAATAAAGTTACCGAAGCTAACTACGGAAGAAAAAACCATTAAATCATCGGGCAGTGCATGGCAATACAAGCATTTGGTTTTAGGAGCTCTTGGCATATTTGTGTATGTTGGCTCAGAGGTTTCGATTGGTAGTTTTTTAGTAAATTTCTTTAATCAGCCTGAAATTGCAGGGCTATCAGAAGCTGAGGCAGGTAAGTATGTAGCTTTTTATTGGGGTGCTGCTATGGTTGGTCGTTTTATTGGTTCAGCAATTCAGAGTAGGATTAAACCTAATAAGGTATTAGCATTCAATGCTTTAATGGCGATTTTATTGGTAGCGATTACCATGATGTTAACCGGAACAATGGCAATGTGGGCAATTATTTTGGTTGGTCTCTTCAATTCGATAATGTTTCCAACCATTTTTACGCTTTCCATTGATGGCTTGGGCGAACATACCAGCCAAGGGTCGGGCATTTTATGTATGGCGATTGTTGGAGGTGCGTTAATCCCACTTTTGATGGGTTATTTTGCTGACACTATCGGGATTCAAACTGCTTTTTTCATCCCTTTGTTAGGGTATGTTTATATACTATATTATGGAATTAAAGGATTCAAGCGGCAGCATCGCGCTTGATTTTAGTTGGTTGGTTCTATGTTTCAAATGGCCTGTTTTACGGGCCATTTGTTTTTTTGGTTCCTTGGCCAAAAAAAAACCTGCCCTAAGAAAGAGCAGGTTTTAAAGGTGAGATTTTAATGATGTAAGGAATAGCTTCCTAGAGCTTTATTTCATCATCGCGTTGATTAAAGAAGTGGTATTCAAGCACATTATACTGAGAAACAGCATTTAGTCTAATCCACTTTTTATATTTCATGTACCATTGCATTCTTACGGTATAAAAACCATGGGTAAGGTATGCATAAAGGTACGGATGTAGTGCAACGCGAACGCTTTTTTCGTTTTGCTCTTGGATGAGATATCGAATTTTGTTCTCAATTTCATCAACCAGTATAATACTGGGTTTAACTTCACCGGTACCCTGACAGGCAGGGCACTTTTCAAGAACTTCGATAGTCGTCTCGGGCCTAACCCGTTGCCGGGTAAGCTGAACAAGTCCAAATTTGCTTGGGGGCAAAATGGTATGCTTTGCATTGTCTTTCGACATTTCCTCCTTCAGGTGCTCATACAATTTGCGGCGATGACCGGGTTGACTCATATCGATAAAGTCCACCACGATTATTCCGCCCATATCACGGAGCCTGAGTTGGCGTGCTACTTCTATTGCAGCTTCGAGGTTAACCTCGAGTGCATTGGTTTCCTGATCGTTTTCCTTTTTAACCCTATGGCCACTATTTACATCAATAACATGCAGGGCTTCTGTATGTTCTATAATAAGATAGACTCCGCTTTTGATAGTAACAGTGCGGCCAAATGAGTTTTTAATTTGTTTGTCAACCCCGAAATTCTCGAAAATGGGCATCTTGCCCTTGTAAAGTTTAACTATATTAACTTTATCAGGGGCAATGGTTTGAATAAAATTTCGTGCCTCATCATACATAACCTGCTCATTTACATGAACATTGTTGAATGATTCATTCAGCAGGTCGCGTAGAATGGCTGAGGTACGGTCGAGCTCGCTGCTAACTTTTTGTGGGGCCTTGGCATCAACCAATTTGTTGATGGCATTCTCCCATTTAAGCACCAGATTTCGAAGATCTGCATCGAGCTCAGCAACCAGGCGACCTTCGGCAACAGTACGGATTATAACCCCAAAATTTTTGGGTCTAATACTGTTCATCAGGCGTTTAAGCCGGTTGCGTTCTTCAGGATTCTTAATCTTTTGCGATACCGAGATCCGATTAGAAAAAGGTACAAGCACGATATAACGACCAGCAAAAGATATTTCGGAGGAGACCCGTGGCCCTTTGGTTGAAATGGGCTCTTTGGCAATTTGGATCAGGATGGATTGGTTAACGGTGAGCACTTCTGAAATTTTGCCAGCCTTATCAATATCTTGTTCAATTTCAAAGTCGGCGAGGCTTCCGTTTACAATTTTTCCGGCAGAAGCAAGTTTTATAAGCTTGTTCAATGAATTAACTTGTGGTCCGAGATCGAGGTAATGGAGAAAGGCATCCTTTTCATAACCAACATTTACAAAGGCTGCATTGAGCCCTGTCATGATTTTTTTTACCTTCCCCAAATAAATATCCCCAACAGCATAATTATTGTTCACCTTTTCCTTATGAAGCTCAACCAAACTTTTGTCTTCCAAAAGCGCAATCTCCACTTCTGAGGCATTCGAATCAATAATTAAGTCTCTGTTCACATGTAAATTTTTTAATTATATATCAAATAAATGTAGGTAGAACGGCATTGCCGTATAAACAAAAACAGAAACACGGTCTTATAATTCTAAGTACCATGTCTCCGAGAATTACTATGTACACAGCCCGAATAGCTTACTAGCTGTAATACAGTATAGGAATAATTGCTTCTGCCCCAAAATTATAATACAATGCCCATATAGGACATTGTATTATAACAAGGCATAATGAAACACCCGTATAAAAGAATACCTTATTTCTTCTTGTGGCGATTCTTTCTCAAGCGTTTTTTGCGCTTGTGGGTTGCCATTTTATGTCTTTTTCTTTTCTTTCCGCTCGGCATAGCCTTGTCAGTTGGGTTAAGTAAAAACTATTTAACTTTATTTTTCACTTCACCAACAAAGGTCTTAGCTGGTTTGAAT
>CAZKHA010000126.1:0-10029 GCA_964552325.1 uncultured Bacteroidales bacterium | reverse complement strand
AAACCCTGTTGGCCAAAATGAAGATACCTATTACCTAAATCGATTAGGGTTTGGGTTTAAAAACTGATGGTAAAAACATCAAAAATTATCCGATAAAGTACTATTAACGTCAACATTACAATTAACAATCGGAGTCGGATTCGATAGCCTGCATGGGAATTGTCAAAGTACAATTCACAAGGTAAATTTGGTGAAACAAATAAGGGAAGCATTACAATAAAAGGTGTAAGCAACATAAACCCTTCGTAAACTTCTATACCAGGTAGCTTAATAATAAATAGCAGCAAATTGCCTATAATCAAAGGATAAAGGAATTGTGCATTGATAAAAGGGCGCACATTGTGCTTGTTAAGTTCGTTGAAGTAGGTATTGGCAGAATATAAAAATAAATTCTGTGTAAATGAACCTATTAACAACATAAATGTAAGAGAGGCCAAGGATGCAACCAGTTTTGCGGTATCCATCATGTAGGACCATATCAGCACATGCCCAAATCCCTTACTAAATAAGGAACCAATGAAGATTCCTCCAAAAAATGCATTAAATCCAAATACAAAACTCCATAAGAAAAACAGTTTAAGCAACCCTTCAAAATGTTTAACACGCCAATAGACATAAAGGGATACCAACCCTAAAGTTAAGCCAGTAACAGGCTGAATACTAAATAGGGTCTTTACCGAGTCGGCTGTCCAATCAGTACGTGCTACATTATACCAAATACCATGATACGTAAGTAATACGTTAAAGCCAAATTGCTTAGCTATGAAGGCGGTTAAAAGCTGATTAATAAGCTGAAATGTGATATAAGCCAATAAAAAATAAGCAGTTGAGTTAAACCCAATAATTAGCTTTTCAAGTTGATCAGGTACCTTGGTTTGGGTGCTAAGTTTATTTTTCTTAACTTTTCGTTGATCGGTTTTCCAGCCATGTATTAACCTTCGAAGTACAAATGTAATTAAGCGCTTTCGCCTATACCACTTGGTTTGTTCGCGAATAGGTTCCCCGTAAAAGTTTAGTTTTTGATCTGCTGCCGTTACTGTTGGGGGTGCAAAAGCTGTATCTTTTTTGAAGAAGTTACGTACCGATTTTTTAAGTACAATTTTAAAAAGACGGTATCTTTTTCTTCTGTTCCACTGCTTAGCTTTTTTTGCGTCAAGCTTTTTTTGCTCGTTTTTAGCTTTCAGAGCCTTTTTTCGTGAACGCCCAATACGAAGCAGTAGCCTTATTTTTCTGAAAAACAGCAGCAAATCCTTTATAGGATTGGTTTCGTACTGCTGTTTCCCAGAATAGTTCTCCATAATGTTTCTGTTTTTCGGTTTAAAAGGGGTTCACAAACCCACCTGCTGCATATTCACCAGAATCGAGCTTAGCCTTAATTTGTGAGAAGCAATCGATTGTATATGCAACATCCTCAAGGGTATGAACTGCTGTTGGGATCAACCTCAACAAGATTTGACCGCGTGGGATTACAGGATAGGTAACGATGGAGCAGAAAATATTGAAGCGTTCGCGCATATCGTACGTAACCGCTGTGGCTTCCGGAATACCGCCCTCTAAAAATACAGGTGTCACAGGCGACTCCGTATTCCCAAGGTTGAAGCCTTTTGCTCGAAGCCCCTCTTGAAGTGCACGAACAATTTTCCAGAGGTTGTCTTTTAACTCGGGATGGTTCCGTATCAATTCGAGTCTTTTAAGCGAACCAATAACCATTGGCATGGGCAACGACTTGGCAAAAGTTTGCGATCGCATGTTGAACCTTAAATAATCAACTATTGGTTTTTTACTGGCCACAAATGCACCAATTCCAGCCATTGCCTTGGCAAAAGTGCCAAAGTACACATCTATTTCATCTTGGCAGCCTAGGTGTTCGCCCACACCTGCTCCCGTTTTGCCCATGGTACCAAAGCCATGCGCATCGTCAACTAGCAAGCGGAACTTGTATTTTTTCTTCAAGGCAGCAATTTCATTCAACTTCCCTAAATCGCCACTCATGCCGTAAACGCCTTCGGTAATCACCAAAATTCCACCGTCGTTTTCTTCAGCTAGTTTAGTGGCCCTTTGCAGTTGTTTCTCAAAGTTTTCCATATTATTATGCGGATAAACGAAGCGTTTACCCATGTGCAGCCGCAAGCCATCTATAATGCATGCATGCGCCTCTGAATCATATACAATAACATCTTTACGATCAACCAAAGAGTCAATGATGGATATCATGCCCTGATAGCCAAAGTTTAGCAAGAAAGCATCTTCCTTTTGTTCAAATGCTGCAAGCTCACGTTCAAGCTGTTCATGGTAAATTGTTTGGCCCGACATCATTCTGGCTCCCATGGGATAGGCTAGCCCCCACTGTTCAGAAGCTTCGGCATCAGCTTTTCGCACTTCTGGGTGATTGGCCAAGCCTAAATAATTGTTTAAACTCCAGATTAATTGCTCTTTTCCCATGAATCTCATACGGTTAGAGATTTCACCTTCAAGTTTTGGAAACATATAATATCCAAATGCCTTATCGCCATACTGACCCAAAGGTCCCATGTTTGCTTGAACTTTTTCAAAAATATCCTTCATAATGCAGTTGTTAAAAGAAGTGTGCAAAGCTAACTTGAAAATTTGTGATGACAAACCTAAAAAAAAGTACATTTTTTAACTAATTGACATTTAGTATTTTGTGGTGAAAATTCGTGAAAATTGGATGATTTGACTTTTACCAAGATACTATATTACAAAGTTGGTTGTTATTCCTCAATCTGAAAAAGTTGTACCTTTGTGCCATGCCTAAAAACGCCCTTAAATTAACATTGCTTGTGCTCATTATGGCAATAATTGCCGGTTGTAGCAAGTATCAACGTGTGTTTAAAAGCACTGATAATGAGATGAAGTATGAAACTGCCATAGCTTTATACGAAAAGAAAGATTACTATCGAGCTCTTCAACTGTTCGATCAACTAATGCCCGTTTTTAAGGGTACCGAGCGTGAGGAGAAGATGTCATACTTCTATGCGTATTCGTACTATTATCAAAAAGATTATATGCTTGCCGGATATTACTTTAAACGTTTTGCCACCAGTTATCCTGTTAGCAAGTATGCCGAGGAGTGTTACTTTATGAATGCCTATTGCAGTTACCTAAACTCGCCTCCTGTTAGCCTCGATCAAACGAGTAGTGTTGAGGCAATTAAAGAGTTTCAGGCATTTATAAACAAATATCCTGCTAGCGATAAACTCGACCGTAGCAACGAACTTATTGATAAACTGAGGTTAAAGCTCGAAGAGAAAGCATATAACATAGCCAATATGTACCTACATATGGATGAATACCTTTCAGCAGTGGTTTCGTATAAAACACTGATGCAGGAGTTTCCTGATACCCGTTTCCGTGAAGAGGCTATGTTCAACATTATTAAGGCCTATCATTTTTATGCAGCAAATAGTGTTGACGAAAAGCGTGTTGAGCGGCACAGGCAAGCCATTAATGCCTACAATGATTTTAAGGCATTGTACCCCGAAAGCAAATTAATGAAACAAGCTACCGATCTCATTCAAAGCTCTATTAAACAAGTTAAAAAAGAAGATAATAGCTAATTTAAGCATACCTATGGATTATAAGAAGATTAAAACTGAAAACACCGCTGTTACCCGTCGCGTTAGGGATTTTGATGCCAAAACCGGCAATATCTACGAAACTGTTAGCATCCTCTCGAAAAGGGCTAACCAAATTTCGCTCGAAATCAAAGAAGAAATTGACTCAAAGATTGCTGATTTTACCACACCTAGTGATAGTTTAGAGGAAGTTTTTGAAAACCGTGAGCAAATTGAGATAGCCAAGGTTTACGAACAGCTCCCCAAACCCACGCTCCTAGCAGTTCAAGAGTTCATAAACGGCCAGATTTATTACGACAATCCAGGTAAAGGAACTTTTTAAGCTATGTTGGAAGGCCGGAGGATCTTGATAGGCATCAGTGGCAGCATTGCAGCATACAAAATCCCTTTGTTGGTAAGGCTACTTATTAAAGAAGGGGTTGATGTTAAGGTTGTGATGACCCCTTCGGCTACCGATTTTGTTACACCCCTTACCCTTTCGGTTCTATCAAAACATCCTGTCGCAATTCAGCCATTTAACCCAGCTAATGGGCAATGGCAGAGCCATGTGGATTTGGGTGCCTGGGCCGATCTTTTTTTGATGGCTCCCGTTTCTGCAAATACATTGGGTAAAATGGCCAATGGCATTGCTGATAATCTATTGTTAACAACTTATTTATCAGCTAAGTGCCCTGTTTTTTTCGCCCCCGCAATGGATTTGGACATGTATCGCCATCCATCAACCCAAGTTAATATTAGCAAGCTGCAGAACTTTGGGAATATATTGATTGAACCCCGCGAAGGTGAGCTCGCCAGTGGATTGTGTGGTGCAGGCAGGCTTGAAGAACCCGAAGCCATCTTACAAATACTTGCCAATTACTTTAAAAAAAAAGTAGCACTGCATCATAAGCATGTACTAATTTCAGCAGGCCCAACGTTTGAACCAATTGATCCCGTGCGCTTTGTTGGCAATCATTCGAGTGGATTGATGGGATTTGCGCTTGCCGAACAAGCCGCCGAAATGGGTGCAAAAGTTACGTTGGTAAGTGGTCCGGTTAAGTTAATTCCTAAACATCCCGCTATAAACCTGATTAAGGTTAGCTCGGCCGCACAAATGGCCGAGGCCTGCCTGAGCCATTTTCCAAATGCTCAAATTACAATTATGGCTGCGGCAGTGGCCGATTTTACCGTTAAAAACTACAGCAATAGTAAGATAAAAAAAGGAGCTATTGCCAATGATCAATTCTTCATTGAAATGATTCCTACCCAGGATATTTTGGCTTCGATGGGGAAAACGAAAAAAGCCGATCAGGTTCTTATTGGTTTTGCACTTGAAACGGATAACGAAAAAGCCAATGCCCAAAAAAAACTACATACCAAAAACCTCGATGCTGTCGTTTTAAATTCGTTAAAGGATGATGGCGCAGGTTTTGGCACAGCTACCAACAAGGTAACTTTGCTATTTAAAAATGGCAAAGAACAAGCCTTGCCACTTAAAACTAAAAAAGAAGTCGCTATAGATATCCTTGATGAAGCCGTAAAATTATTGAATGATTTAAACAATTGAAAATGAAAAAAATAATCGTTCTTGTGGTACTCCTGTCAGCGATTGGCTTTGCCTATGCGCAGGAAATGAATTGCCAAATATCGGTAACTACAAGGCAAGTAGAAGGTACTGACAGGCAGGTGTATAACACCATGCAAACCGCCCTATTCGAATTGATGAATACCAAAAAATGGACAAACTATCAATATAGGGTCGAAGAACGCATAGAGAGCACGATGATGATTAATGTTACCGAACGGGTTTCTACCGACGAATTTAAGGGTACCATGAATGTAGTTTCTCGCCGCCCTGTTTACAAGTCTTCGTATAATTCGCCCATACTCAATTACATTGATAATACAATCCAATTTAATTATGTTGAATTGGAGCCTATTGAGTTTCAGGATAACACCATTACTTCCAACCTTACAGCTCTTATCGCGTATTATACATATATTATAATCGGTCTCGATTTTGACTCGTACAATAAATTTGGCGGGACACCATATTTCGAAAAAGCGCAGAATATTGTTAACCTTGCCCAAAATACTTCGCAACGTGGATGGAAATCGTTTGAAAGCCAGAAAAACAGGTATTGGTTAGCTGAGAATTTAAACAACTCATCATACACTGCCTTACGAGAGTTTATGTACAACTACCATCGTTTGGGCCTTGACTTAATGGCCGAGGACCTTGAACGTGGCCGTTCAGCTATTATGGATAGCTTTGAGTATCTGCAAAGGGCTTATCGTGATAAACCCAGCTCATTCCTTCTTCAGTTAATACTGGATGCAAAACGCGATGAGTTTATCAATATTTTTTCTGGAGCCCCTGATCCTGATAAAGTTAAAGCTGTAAACATCCTTAAGGAAATCGACCCAGCTAATAGTACGAAATACCAGAAGATACTCGAGAAATAGATTCTAATTCAGCAATTTGTAATGCTTTAACACCATGCTTCAAAGCTTGAGCATCGAGAATTATGCACTTATCAATTCGCTTCAAATATCGTTTGGAGCTGGTTTTAACGTGATTACAGGTGAAACAGGTGCTGGCAAAAGTATAATCTTGGGAGCCTTGGCACTTATTTTAGGCAATCGTGCTGACACACAGGTGCTGCGCAACAATTCGTTAAAGTGTACTGTTGAAGGGGTTTTTAAAGTTGATGAGAAATTGGTTGAAGATGTTTTGCTACAAAACGATCTTGATAGTGGTGAAGAATTGATTTTACGTCGTGAAATCCTTCCTTCGGGCAAATCGCGCGCTTTTGTGAATGATACCCCTGTTAGTCTTGGTGTTATGAAAGAATTGGGTGAAAAGCTAGTTGATATCCATTCGCAACATCATACCTTATTGATTAATGAATCAAGTTTTCAGCTTTCAATAATTGACCATTTTGCTGGAAATGGAAGCTTGCTAGCGAGTTATGCAACTCTTTTCAGGAACCTCAAAAACCTTGAAACTGAACTGGAGAGCTTACAAGAATCTGAAAAAAAAGCACTTACAGAAAGGGATTACTTGATTTTTTTGCGTGATGAGTTTGTGCAAGCTAGGCTTACAAGCAATGAACAAGAGCTGCTTGAGCGTGAACAAGAAATCTTGACCCATGCCGAGGAAATTAAGCAGCGTTCCTTTCAATTAACACAAGCACTTGATGGTGAGGAATCTGCAATTTTGCCTGTGTTAAGCAGTTTGCTGAATTCGTTGCAACAATTAACCAAGTTTTATCCTGATGCCGAGGAATTGGTTCAACGGTTTTCATCGGTTAACTTCGAATTAAAGGACATTACGCAAAGCATCGAAAAAATTGGCGAAAGCGTTCATCACAATCCTGAGCGAATCGAAGAAGTAAGCAATCGCTTAGATGTTATATATAGGTTACAGCAAAAGCATCGCGTAAGCAGTGTCGAAGGCTTGTTACAAGTGTTTGAGGATGTGGAACAAAAACTTGCAAGTATTGGCTCTCTTCAAGACCAGATTGACCAACTAAAGATACATATAGCGAAGGATTATAGCGTTTTGCGCACTTTGGCAAGCCGTTTACATGAGGCCCGGCTCAAAGTTGTACAACCTATCGAAAAAGACTTGGTTCATACCTTGCGATTACTGGGAATGCCAGATGCAGATCTTGCCATTAAGATTGAAGGTACGGATGGCTTTACACCGTATGGCACAGATAAGGCTCAATTTCTTTTTACGGCTAATAAAGGGCAAGAGATTAAACCTATTAGTAAAATAGCCTCGGGCGGTGAGCTATCAAGGCTTATGTTGGCCTTAAAATCCTTGGTAGTCAATCGTAGTTTTATCTCTACCTTGGTTTTTGATGAAATTGATTCGGGCGTTTCGGGTGAAATTGCTGGAAGGGCAGGGGAACTGATGCGAAAAATGGCCGTCAAGATGCAGATCATAGCCATTACTCATCTACCACAGATAGCTGGGAAGGCTCAAGATCATTATTTTGTGTATAAAGAAGCAGGAAAAAACGAGACCAGTAGCTTTATCAAACGCTTGTCAGATAGTGAACGAATTACAGAAATTGCTAAAATGCTTAGCAATGAGCGAATTACGGATGCTGCAGTAGAGGCCGCTAAACAATTGTTGAATTAGGTTGTTCAATTAAGGTAAAAATTTAAGTATGGCATATAATCTTCTTAAAGGGAAGACCGGTATTATTTTCG
This sequence comes from uncultured Bacteroidales bacterium, assembly GCA_964552325.1. Classification (GTDB taxonomy): domain Bacteria; phylum Bacteroidota; class Bacteroidia; order Bacteroidales; family TTA-H9; genus CAZKCK01. The sequence goes on along the minus strand of CAZKHA010000126.1, from coordinate 2,230 downwards.
GAGCCCTTAACAATCAGTCAATAGCATGGAAAATTGCCGAAAAGGCACATGAAGAAGGTGCACGCTTTGTGCTTACCAATACTCCTGTAGCCTTGCGTTTTGGCGAGATAAACGAATTGGCTGAAAAAACGGATAGTATTGTAGTTCCAGCTGATGCTACCAGTGTAAATGATATCGAAATGGTTTATCAAGCCGCTATGGATCGATTTGGTGGGCAAATTGATTTTGTGTTGCACTCCATCGGTATGTCAATGAACGTTCGCAAGGACCGTACATACGATGATCTGGATTATGAATATTTCAAGAAAACACTTGATATTTCGGCGCTTTCGTTTCATAAAGTAATTCAGGTAGCCAAAAAAATGGATGCTATCCGTGAATGGGGTTCTATTGTGGCCTTATCCTACATTGCTGCGCAGCGTACCTTGTTCCGCTACAACGATATGGCCGATGCTAAAGCCGTCCTGGAATCAATTGCCCGCAGTTTTGGGTATATCTATGGTCGCGAAAAGCACGTTAGGATAAATACTGTCTCCCAATCGCCCACCATGACTACTGCAGGTAGTGGCGTAAAAGGAATAGACGATTTGTTCGATTTTACCGAACGGATGTCGCCTCTTGGCAATGCCAATGCCGAGGAATGTGCTGACTATTGCATTACTTTGTTTAGCGATCTAACGCGCAAGGTTACTATGCAGAATTTGTATCACGATGGAGGCTTTTCGTCGATGGGTATGAGTGCCAAGGCCATGAACATGTACAGCCGCAGCCTTAACTGCGAAGAATGTATTGAAAAACTGGAAAAAGAATAGTACCATTTCCAATACAAACCAGTACCCGGTTCGGATTAACAGCCTTACCGGGTTTTTTGTTGGTTTCGGAGTAAAAGCCCTGGTTTTTGTGTAATTTTGAAAAAAAATATCCTTATGAGGCAAAAAATGAACCTTATTACCTTGGGCGTCAGGGATTTTGAACGCTCATTGACCTTTTACGAAAAGGGTTTGGGCTGGAAAAAATCATCTTCAAGTATGGATACCCTGGCTTTGTTCCAGTTGGGCGGTATCGTACTTTCATTGTATCCGCGAACTGAATTGGCTGCCGATGCTACCGTTGTAGATGAACCAACAGGTTTTTCGGGGATCACGCTATCGCTGAATACCAAAACCGTTGAAGAAGTGGATGAAGTTTTGCAAGAAGCCGTTAGGGCAGGAGGGAAGCTCGTTAAACCCGGCCAAAAAGTGTTTTGGGGTGGTTATAGCGGTTATTTTAGCGATCCCGATGGGCACTTGTTCGAGGTGGCGTATAATCCATTTTGGGAATTAGACGACAAGGATGATGTGGTGTTGGGTGACTAAGAATTTTGGTATCCCCAATTCTATTGTAAATTAGGCCAGAAACATAAATTATAAAAATGATTAACAGTCATTTATGTCGTTTTTTAGCTAATTGAAAAGGTTGATTCGTTACGGATATTATTAGGCTCTTCGCTGTGTTTTGTGGGTAATTAATCGGCTTTTGTAGAACGTAGGGCTTTATGCGAATAGTTTTTTCAAATCGTTTAGCCCTTTGACCAAGAATTTTTTATAGATTGAGCCAATGTGCACCATTTAACCTTGCCAATCATTGACAAAACGAGTATTGTCAATGATTGAATGGAAAACAGCGATGGCGTAATACTATGAAAGTTGATCGGCAATAGGGCTAATTCTCGTGGGAATGTAGAATCGACCTCATAAAGCTGATGGATGATTGATGTTTTTGGGCAAGGGGCTGCCCTTAATGCAAAGCCAGTCAGGCAGTACGGCTCAAGTAGCGTTTAATCCTATTGCCTTAGAATTCAAGGAAGCAAGCAGTCACCATGTATTCAAAAGTTCAGTTGAAAACCAAGCAACCCACCGTTTTGGGGCGGGAAAGCTTAGCCTAAAAGCCCCAAAGGTTGTTACCCCAAATGGCTAGGGTTGCGCATGCTGCGGGCTTCCGTAGCAATTCTGGCAATGGGATTATAGCGGGCCTAAAAGGGCGTTTCTTTGGTTACTTTTCTTTTCGCCCGCTCGGGAAAAGAAAAGTAAGGGGTGAAATCTCAGCTCATACCCTGAAAACTTTATAATCTTGCTGTCCTTTTGGCTTGAACCAAAAGGACCAAAAGTTCAAGGCTTCCTAAAAATGGCGGAAACGCGGCTGCTGCTTTGGTAGGGAAGAAACGAGGGTTATTGACTGCCCAGCTTTGTTT
>CAZKHA010000125.1:0-10057 GCA_964552325.1 uncultured Bacteroidales bacterium | reverse complement strand
AGGATGCAAATTCAATTTCAGCCTGGCCTGATTACAATGGAACCACATGCCTTGTCCCTTATGCTGGCTCTCCGGTTCTTGATGTTTGCCCTGCACTTGTAATTACGGATGATTTCAATGGAATTACCCGGACGGTGCCGGCCTCAATGGGAGCTTATGAAGTTCCCGGAGATTTTACACCGCCTGTAATTACCTATGATCCTTTAGATAATACGAACTTTATAGGTTCTCGTGTTTTGGATGCGGTTATTAACGATTACCATGGTTCTGTACCGGTATCAGGATTGGGGGTTCCTCGGCTATACTGGCGTATTGGCAATGGCACATGGAATAATGTTGTTGGTGAATGGGTAGGTGGAAACACCTTCCGGTTTACATTTGGTGCTGGAGCCGTGCTGGGCAATACAGTCAGCTATTTTATTGTTGCGCAGGATAATGAAACAATGGCAAACTGTGGCGCATTTCCTTCTTCAGGTGCAACAGGGTTTGCGATTAACCCACCCTCATGTTCCACAGCCCCTTCCAATCCTTCAACTTATTCAATTGTAAACGGTATTGCGGGTATTAAAAATATTCCAGGCGACTATACCAATCTAACGGGTATAAATGGCCTTTTTGCCGACATTAACAGCAAGGTACTAACAGGGCCGTTAACAGTAAATATTGGAGGAAATCTTACCGAGGATGGCAGTGTGGCATTGAATGAAATTAATGTTGCCGACACTTCTTACCATCTCATTATCCAAGTTCCGGGAACTGCCTACCGAACCATAACAGGAAGTTATTCAGGTGCCTTGATCCGTTTTAATGGTGCCGACGGGGTTTCGTTGAAAGGGAACGGAAAACTTAAAATTGTAAACAATAATACAAATCCTTCCATCATTATCAGCCTCACTAATGGAAGTAATTCAAATGTAATTGAAGGGTGTAAATTAGCCTGTGGCAGTAGTTATATGTCCACAACAAATTCAGGGATATTGCTTTCGGGAGCAAACAGCAATAATGTTATCCGTAACGACACCATTTACAAATGTTACAGCGGGGTATACCTTGATGGCACCTATTGGAACCAGAGCAGTAATAACAAAGTCATAAATAACACATTAGGTTCCAACGTATCAACGGATTACATTTATCAAAATGGAATTGCGGCCTTTTATCAAGACCAACTGCTGGTCCAGGGCAATCAAATCTTCAGTGTTATCAGCAACAACAGCCCTAAAGCAATTTATACCGAAGGTCTTACAAATTCAACCATCGAAAAAAACAATATTCATGACATTGTTTACAATGGATCAAATTATGGCGGGGCCGCTGGAATTACCATAAAAGCCCTGAACGCCAATCCAAATGTGTTGATAAAAAACAATATTATCCGAAAAATTTCTGGAATGGGAAGCAGTCCCAATACTTCAGATGACAATACGATACCGGCTGGAATCAAACTTTTTGGGAATGCAACTTCCGGTATCAATATTTACAACAACTCCATCTACATGACACCAGATCCTGTTTATGGGCTTTTTTATAACAACGAATGGTTTACTGCCCTCGAAATAGGTGCTGGAGTAAGCGGGGTTACTTTGGTAAACAATATTTTACAAAACAGCGTGGGTGAACGTACAGGAAGCAACCTAAGCAGTTATGGGTATGCTATTTATTGCAAATCAACAACATCACCCTTTGCCACCATTAACAATAACGTATATTACACATCAAATTTTGACAACAACTTTGTTGGACTCTACGGCACCGCTTCTCCACCCGTTAACAACCTGAATCTAGCGCAGTGGAGGACATTTACCGGCCAAGATGCGCAATCCCTTAATACAGACCCACTTTACACTTCTACCACCAATCTTTTGCCACAGGCAAGTTCACCGGCTATAGGCATGGGCCTGCCATTACCTGGCATTGTTGACAGCGACATACTAAATTTGCCAAGGGGCAATCCCTCAACCATCGGAGCCTATGAATTGGTTGCCGCTACCCCAAAAAACCTGAATATCACGGTTTTCGTAGAGGGTTTGTATGCTGGTGCAGGGCTTATGAACCAAGCCCATAACCTAAATGGGGCAAATTGGCCAGAAGGAGTGGCTGATCAAATCCGCGTTGAATTGCACAATGCCACGCCCGGGCTTTATACCAATATTTTATATACTACGCCATATATTAACCTTAACACCAATGGCCAAGCACAGGCAATCATACCTGCGAGCATAGGCGGGAGCTACTATTTAACAATCCGGCATCGCAACAGCCTCGAAACCGTTTCGGCCAACCCTGTATCGTTCGCAGGAAACACGGTTAACTACAGTTTTCATTCAAGCGCAAGTTCAGCTTATGGCAACAACCTTAAAAACCTTGGTGGTGGATATTTCGGGATGTATGCAGGCGATGTAACGCAAGATGGATTTATAAACCTCAGCGATGTTTCGTCCATTTCAACAACGGCATCAAGCTTTTCAAACGGATACATAAATCAAGATTTAAATGGTGATGGTGTAATAGATGCTTTAGATCTTATTAACTGCGACAATAATTCAGCTAACGCCATTAGCAAGCAACATCCACAATGAAAATAAGTACCAGATGCCAATTACTTTAAAAAAAACAAACATTATTATAATTAATAAAACGAATAATTATCTGACACAATGAAAAAGAACTGCATTTTAATTATCCTTATTTTTATTTCCATAGCAAATCTTGATGCTCAGTCACCACAAAAATTTAATTACCAAGCCGTTGTTCGTGATATTTCGGGCAACCTAATTTCAAATCAAAATGTTAGTTTTCGCACTAGCATTTTAGAATCAACTGAATCGGGGAATGCAATTTACACCGAACACCATCAGAAAACCACTAACAATTATGGGCAAGTAAGCCTGCAAATTGGAACTGGATCATCAACGAGCGGTTCATTTGATTTAATTAATTGGGGAAGCAATAGCTATTTTCTGAAAACTGAAATGGACACAACCGGAAGTTCGACATATATACACATGGGCACAACACAAATTCTTTCAGTACCTTATGCACTTTTTGCAAAATCCTCAGGCAGCGGCAAGCAACTATCCGATGCAGATAACGACACTAAAATTCAGGTGGAAGAAACGCCGGATGAAGACGTAATCCGTTTTGTTGCCCTCGGCATCGAAAAACTGAAAATAAACAACACAGGCCTAGTGCTTCCCAATACATCAAGCAATATCACGGGCGTTATTTATAAAAACAACGAACGCTTTATCCATAACTACAAACCTGAATCCAATTATGGTTTCAACACCTTTATTGGCATCAACTCTGGAAATTTTACAATGGGTGATAACACCAATTTTCATGGAGCAAGTTATAATACTGCCGTTGGCCATTCAACATTGCTTGTAAATTCCACAGGGCAATCCAATACAGCAATTGGGTACACGGCACTTAATTCAAACAGCACCGGCAATTACAACACAGCTACTGGTTTTCAAGCACTTGCTTATAATTCAACAGGCAATTCAAATACGGCAAACGGCTGGAAAGCACTTTATTATAATACCACAGGCTCTCAAAACACTGCGGTTGGTGAATCTTCGCTTATGTCAAACAGCACTGGCCAATATAATACTGCTATAGGTATTGGTTCGCTTAACTTCAACACTTCCGGAAATTACAATAGTGCAATGGGCACTTTGGCACTTTATGGCAATACAACTGGCAGCAGCAATATTGCGCTGGGGTCTAGTACGCTTCATTATAACAGCACTGGCAGTCATAATACTGCAGTAGGGCATCTGGCGCTCTACAGTAACAATGGGAATTCACGGTCCACTGCCTTGGGTTACCGTGCTATGTATTATGCTGACAATCGTTCTACCGGACAATGGACTTTTAATACGGCTCTTGGTTATGAGGCCTTAATGGGCAGCGTCACTGCTTCTGCGAACACAGGACGCTGGAATACAGCGGTTGGCGCCCAAACACTTTATTCAAATACTACCGGAAATTACAACACTGCAACTGGAAACCAAGCACTCTACTACAACACCGAGGGATATGCAAACACCGCAACAGGAAATTACGCATTACAGTCTAACACAACCGGCAATTCAAATACAGCAATTGGAAGCAATGCCCTTGGCGACAACCTCACAGGTAATAACAACACAGCAAACGGGGAGCAGGCACTATCGAAGAACACTTCGGGTGGCAACAATAGCGCGTTTGGTTATAGGGCACTATATTCCAATCAAGGAAACTCACGCACAACAGCCATTGGATACAATGCAATGTATAATGCCGACAATCGCACCACAGGGCGTGAAACATATAATACCGCAATAGGCTATGAGGCATTAAAGGGTGGTGCTTCACCATTGTTGAACACAGGACGCTTTAATACGGCTGTTGGTGACCAATCGCTATTATCAAATACATCAGGTTCACATAATAGTACACTTGGACTCTACTCAATGTACAGCAATGTAGATGGAGTCATGAACACAGCAATTGGGCTGAGTGCGCTTTATTCAAATATATCTGGAGGTTATAATGTTGCAATGGGATATCAAGCCCTATATTTCAACAGCACAGGAACCAACAATATAGGTGTTGGCTATCATTCCGGTCTTGCGAATTACACTGGAACCAACAATACGTTTATTGGGACCTACGCAGATGCTGCTGGCAGTTCTTTCAACAATTCAACCGCAATTGGCTATGATGCCACTGTTGATGGTAGCAATAAGGTTAGGATTGGCAATACGTCGGTTATATCAATTGGTGGGCAGGTTGGTTGGTCAAATTTTTCGGACCGCAGGCTGAAAACAAATATTAAACCAAGCGAATTAGGTTTAAATTTTATCATGAAATTAAAACCAGTGAATTACAATTTCTTGAATGAAAGCCAGCAAGGAATAGAATATACTGGCCTGATAGCACAAGATGTTGAAGAAACCTTAAATCAGTTGGGTCTCAGTTTTAGCGGATTAGAAAAACCTGCAAATCAAGATTCATATTACAGTCTTCGTTATGCCGATTTTATCGTCCCTTTAGTAAAAGCAGTTCAAGAGCAACAGCAGGCAATCAACATGCAAAAAGCCTATATAGATGAACTGCAAAAAGCATTTGACGCTCTTAAATCACAAATAGAAAAAAACTGAAAGCAATAAACTATAATTATGAAAGCTAAAATTATATTTTTAACGCTTTTTCATCTATGCATAATCGCAAATGGACAAAATGTTTCTTCGTCGGTTACATCAACAGCAGGTGATTTCTTTTCAATGGATGGGCTTACGCTAGGAGTTACCATAGGCGAAACAGCCATTGACGATTACAGTACAGAATCACTTAATCTTAACTGCGGTTATCAACAGGGTACCGGCAACTGCAAACTCAGCTTGAAACTGTTTCTGGAGGGTTTGTTTAACGGCGATAGCTTAAACCAACAAGCTTATGACGCCTTAGGACCTGTTACTTTGGGAGGTATAGCTGACGACATTAACATAAAAGTTGCGGGCAGTTATTACCCATACCCTATCCTATACACCTCAAATACATTCAAAATCAACACACAGGGAGAAAGCTCATTGCTGATACCAGCACACATTTCGGGGAATTATTATCTGGCAATAAATCACCGCAACCATATAGAAACCTGGAGCTCAACGCCCTTGGACTTTGCAAACGCTTCACTCACATACGATTTTACCACAGCATCTTCCAAAGCATTTGGCAACAACCAGAAAGAAGTTGCACCTGGCGTTTTTGCCCTGTATGCTGGCGATATCAACCAAGATCATTATATTGATGAAACCGACATCCTACTACTTGCCAATTCGTGCAACACTTTTGAAGAAGGTTATTTAATCCAAGACTTAAACGGCGATGGCATTGCCGATGCGCTCGACTTAATACTTTGCGACAACAATGCCGCCACCGGAAAAACCGCTCAAAAACCTTAAGGTACAATCTTTATCACATTTTTGCCATATTCAACCTGGTCTCCAGCTTTCAGCTTGTTTCGGCGGCGGTGCTCAAGCTTTCCATTCACCACAACCTCGCCCCCGTCAATACGTACATTGGCTTCACCACCGCTTTCTACCAATCCTAAGAGTTTAAGCAGTTGATTGAGCTGGATATAGTCATGTTCCTTTAAATGAAATTCTTTAATCATACCCTTGGCAAATTTTTGCAAAGATACTTACTTCTTTCGGCCTTAAAAGAAGCGTTTTGTTGCTTTCCTGTGCAATTTATAGTGTATTTTTGCCTAAATTTAACATGATTCACCATGAAAAACCAAGTTGTTTATTTTGCCTGTATGCTGTGCTTGCTATTGGCTTCATGCAAACAGCACCCCAACAAACCAGTTCCATCCTCATCACCCGCTTGGGCATCGAATGCCATTTGGTATCAAATTTTTGTGGAGCGTTTTAGCAATGGCGACACCAGCAACGACCCCACTAAACAACAAATTATCAACGACAGTGCTTATACAGTGCCCCAAGACTGGGAACTTTCAACTTGGACCATGGACTGGTATCAGGCAACGCCCAAAGAGCAAGCCTGGATGAAGATGTACAACAAAAACTTCACTGACATCCTTCAACTCCGGAGGTTTGGCGGCGACTTACAGGGAGTTATCAACAAACTTGACTATTTATCGGAATTAGGCATCAACGCCATTTACCTCAATCCCATCAACGATGCGGCTTCGTTGCACAAATACGATGCGCGTCATTACAACCATGTGGACGTTACCTTTGGGCCCGACCCAGCGGGCGATGAAAAGCTGATTGCATCAGAAGACATCAACGATCCAGCAACATGGAAATGGACGTCAGCCGATAAACTTTTCCTGAAATTGATTGAAGAAGTACATAAACGTGGCATGCGCATCATCCTCGATTATTCGTGGAACCACACAGGCACGGCACACCCTGCATGGCGCGATCTGGTAAAAAACCAAGAAAACTCAGCTTATAGCAATTGGTTTGCCGTGAAAAGTTTCGACAACAAAGAAACCAGTCAAAACGAATTTTCTTACAATGGCTGGGCCAATGTAATGAGCATGCCCGAAATTAAAAAGGTGAACATCAAAGGTGAACGCGTAAGCGGGTATCCTTACGAAGGCAATATTAATGAGGACGCAAAACAACATATTTTTGCAGTAAGCAAACGCTGGCTAGCCCCAAACGGCGACACAGCCAAGGGTATTGACGGATACCGGCTGGATGTGGCCGACCAAATTCCAATGGGCTTCTGGCGCGAATTTAACCAAGTAGTAAAATCAACTAAACCAAACGCTTACTTAATTGGAGAAATCTGGTGGATCAAATGGCCCGATATGTTTATGAACCCTGCACCTTATGTGAACGACAGTATTTTTGATGCCGTAATGTTTTACCAGGTGTATAGGCCGGCACGCAGCTTTTTTGCCGCAACAAACCAACCCATTACCGGCAAACAACTGGCCGACAGCTTACTATTCCAATGGAGCCGAATCCCTGAAGCTTTCCAAAAGGGCATGATGAACGTGGCGGCAACGCACGATAGCCCACGACTGCTCACCTGTTTTGAAAACCCGGGAAAATACAAGTACAATGCAAAACCCGGCGATGACCCGAACTATGTTACAGGCAAACCAAAACCCGAAACCTATCAAAGGGTGAAACTCTATCTGATCCATCAATTCACCAGCCTTGGCGCACCACAAATATGGAATGGCGATGAAATGGGAATGTGGGGATCTGACGACCCAGACTGTAGAAAACCACTTTGGTGGAAGGATTTGACCTTTGCGCCTGAGACCCGCAGAAATTTTCAACCCGGCCCATCTGATAAAGACTCGGTAGCCTTTAACCAAGCGCTTTTTGAATTCTATCAAAAGCTGATAAAAATCCGTAAAGAAAACACCGTACTAAGCCAAGGCAACATAGAATTTATAAATTATGACAACAATAGCTTGGCTTACAAACGCTTTAACGAAAAAGACGTTATAATGGTTGCCTTTAACATGGGCAATTCAGAAGCTGAATACAAGCTGGAATCCAATGGCAAATGGCTTGACTTACTTTCAGGAACAGAATATACCTCAGGCAACGTTAAACTTCAGCCTTTGCAGGCTGTTATCTTAAAATCTGTTCGGTAACACATCGCTGCCTTTGCGCTTTTATCACTGCTTGGCCTAAGATTCTTAATGCGGTATCGCCCAACAAAAGTTGCCATTTCAATTGCTATTAAGTATCTTTAGCCATCAAATCTTGACAAATTTTTAATCATGAACATTCAAAACATCTTCGACTTTTATTCAGCGATTAAAGAAAACAATCATCGCGAATGGTTCAATGCAAACCGTAAATGGTACGAACAAGTCAAAAAAGAAACGGAGGCCTTGGCCGACAAGCTGATACCAGCCATCCAATCCTTCGACCCCAGCATAGGGCCGCTTACCCACAAGGATTGTATTTTCAGGATAAACCGTGATACGCGGTTCAGTCCCGACAAAACACCCTACAAAACCCAAACGGGCACTTTCTTTGCGCGCGGGGGCAAAAAGAGCATACATGCAGGGTATTATCTACACTTAGAGCCTGGCGCTTCGTTTATTGGTGGCGGCATTTACATGCCAGGCCCTGATGTGCTTAAGGCCATACGGCAAGAAATTTTCTACAACTATGCAAGCTTTGCCGCCATTTTAGATAACAGCCATTTTAAAAAGTATTACCAGGGCTTGAGTGATTTTGGAAGAACCGCCCGCCCACCAAAAGGGTATGATGCCAGCTTTGAGGGAATCGAAATCCTTAAAAACAAGAGCTTTGTGGTTGGCCACTCGGTAGCAGACGCTGCTGCATCATCCGCTGATTTCTTCGAGTATATCACCGAGGCTTTCAAAGCCATGCAACCGCTATGCGCCTACCTGAACGGACCTGTTGATGACCTTAAACCGCAATAGGAAGAAGGGCTGCAGGGGGAAGGGTGAAAGGTAAAGGGTAAAAGGTTCAGGGGAAAGAGTGCAGGGCGCAAGTTGCAGGGGGCAAGGTAAAAGATTGATGGTTAAGGGTTAATGAGCGTTTGAAATACTTTGTGTAAACACTCGGAGGTTTTATTTTTTCAGTTTCTACCTACTACTTACTTCTTACTTCAACTCTTTGCTCACCTTTTCTCAATCTCTCAGTCTCCCCTTCCCTAAGTTGGATCAAACAAAATAAAGCTTCGGGCCAGCCTCAAAAATCAATCTCCAACAAACATGGGCAATGGTCGCTGTGGTAGGCTTCAGGCAGTATCATGGCATGGATCAACTTATCCTGCAGCGTATCTGTAACCATATTATAATCAATACGCCAACCCAGATTCCGCTCCCTTGCCGCTGTTCGAAAACTCCACCAAGTATATTGGTGTGCCTTATTGTTGAAAACCCGAAAGGTATCCACAAATCCATGGTAAAGGAACTTAGTGATCCATTCACGCTCTTCGGGCAAGAAACCGCTGTTTTTGGCATTCCGTATCGGATCATGGATGTCAATGGGTTTATGACAAATATTGTAATCGCCCGAAAGGATTAAGTTAGGCCTGGTTTGCCTTAACTCCATCACATAAGCCAGAAAAAAGTCGAGCCATTTCATCTTGAAATCTTGGCGTTCGCCGCCTGTGGTTCCCGAAGGGTGGTACACGCTTACCACTGAGACCTCGCCAAAATCGGCACGTATAAACCTGCCCTCGTCATCGTACAACGGGTTGCCCATGCCATAAACCACCTGATCGGGCTTACGCCGGCTCAGGATACCTACGCCGCTATAACCTTTCTTCTTTGCCGAAAACCAATACCCCTGATAACCAAGTGCCTCAAACTCCAATACAGGGATTTGCTCGGGCTGCGCCTTGGTTTCTTGGAAACATATCACATCGGCCTGCGTGGCTTCAATCCACTGCAACAAGCCTTTGCTCAGGGCTGATCGAATGCCATTCACATTATAGGTTACAATTTTCATGGTAAATAATTTATACAAAAATAAGGATTTTGCCTTTCTCCAAAAAACAAAAAAGCTCTTCGCTGTTTTTGGTGGGT
>CAZKHA010000124.1:0-10091 GCA_964552325.1 uncultured Bacteroidales bacterium | reverse complement strand
CTCTTAAACATGAGCACATTAGCACATTAGCACATTTCCACATCTCCACATCTTCAAATCTCCACATCCTCACATCAAAAACCTTGTTTTAAGTTTTTGCGCCATGGTTTCCAGGTATTCACGGCTGTGTGGCCCTTGAGAGCAAAGCAAGTCGAGGATACTTAAATTGGGCAAAAAACCAGTCTTATCGGCAAATGCTTGAAAATAAGTTGGGTATGAGTTGTGACCAAGGAGGGCTTCTGGCGATTTTGGGTGTATCAATTCACGTAAATCTAGTACTTCTTCAGGATGTTTTTCAAACTCTTCCGTAAACAAAATGCGACGGTCGATATGAAGTAATTTAAGCAGTTTTCCCAACAAAAGTTGATTGAATTCAACTAAGTTCTCATGTTTTTTTGTGTAGATATCTTCAAACTCATCGCGATAGTATAAAAAATAAGCGGAGTTATTGTAAGCCGATTCAATGGCTCTCCAATGGTTTTGCCGCCAGTTTTCGCTAAAGCTAATGGTTATTTGAGAGGTTTTGGTATGATTTCCTTCGGTTTTTATAACTGGAATACTCAATGAATGAGGCCCATTTGAGGTGGCAATTTGGCAGCGGTTTCGAAAGGTTTGCTTAGGATAGGTTTCGCATACTTCAATAGAAACCTCTTCGGCCATTACCAAAGCGGCCATATAGCTTATGGGCGGAAGGTATGCTGTGGATACTAGGATGTTCATGGCTTGCAAAAATAACAATTGGCGGCAAACAAAAAAAACCGTCAGAAATAAAGCTGACGGTTTTACCAACAAATCTAATCAATCCAAGGTATGAAAATCAAACAAATGTTTGAGGTTCTTTATAATTTAGTTTTTGAGAAGAACATCCGCAATAGCGGCTTTCATCGAATCTTTAGGCAATGCACCAACTGCCATTTGCGGTTGTGCATCGGTTGGGCAAAACAACATGCTTGGGATGCTGCGGATACCGAAAGCACCAGCCAATTCTTGTTCATTCTCGGTATTTACTTTGTAAATGTTAATCTTGCCTTCGTACTCCGTTGCCAATTCTTCTAGTATGGGGGCTACCATTTTACAGGGTCCACACCAATCGGCGTAGAAGTCTATAATACAAGGCAATTTGCCTTCAAATTTCCATTCTTGGTTCACTTCGTAATTAAATACTTTTTCCAAGAAGGTTTCTTTTGTTAAGTGTTCAATCATTATTAATAAGGTTATTTATTTTTTTTAGCCAATAATTTTTCTTCGATAAGCTTTACAAAGTCTTCTTTTGAACGGCCACCAACAATCATCTCTGATTTGCCTTCCTTAGGGCAAAACAAAAGGCTTGGGATACTGCGGATAGCAAATGCACCAGCAACTTCTTTTTCCTTATCGGTGTTTACTTTGTATATAACAATCTGATCTTTATAGGTTTCGGCAAGTTCTTCCAAAATTGGGGCAATAATTTTACATGGACGACACCAGTCTGCATAAAAATCAACAATACAAGGTTTTTTGCCTTCAAATTTCCAGTTATTGCCATTTTTTTGATAATCAAATACTTTCTTTTTAAATTCCTCGCTCGTCAAATAAATGACTTTTCCAGAGGTGGAAGTTGTGGTTTTGTCTTTAGCTGGTTCTGTTTTAGTAGTTTGACCAAACATAACTGTTGGTACTGCAAAAAGCATTAGAGCCAGCATCGTAGTTAAAAGGTTCTTTTTCATGTTGATTGGGGTTTCAGTTATTTAACTTGTTCAATTTTTTGTACCATATCCGTAAACATTTTCTTTGTTGCTTCTTTGGTAGGGGCTATTCCACCGGTCATTTCGGGGTCGCCTTTTACCGGAACAAACAGAAAAGCAGGTATAGAGCGTATATTAAACGCAGCTGCAAGCTCTTTGTTTTCATCAATGTTTACTTTGTAGAAAACAACTTTTCCTTTGTATTCATTTGCAACTTCTTCTAGTATTGGGCCAGCAGTTTTGCATGGGGCACACCAATCTGCGTAAAAATCAACTACACAAGGTTTATCACCTAGGTATTTAAACTCCATTGGGCTCTCGGTGTAGTTCCAGACCTTTTCCTTAAAGGTGGCATCATTAATAAGGACTACTTGTTTATCCGTACTAGTGCCTGCTTTTTCAGAAGTACTACCTGATTGATTGCACGAAACAAGCACAAACGATGCAAACAGGATAGCTAAGAAAGATATTTTGTATTTCATGATCATAAGTTTTCGGCGACAAAGATATAATTTTTTTGATTTCAAATCGCTTTAGTAACACTTTTTGTATCTTTGCAACAATTATTCCACAAGCTTGCTTTATCAACTACGCATGTCTTTTTGTCAGTTTTATGTCATTCACAATTTTTAAGAATATTACAATAGCAACGTTTGAATCCAGTTTAAATACTGAAGAGCAATGTCTTGCATATTTAGCCCAAGAAAAGTGGAAGGATGGTTATTCCTGCCGAAAATGTGGTAATCAAAATTATTGCAAAGGTAAAACAGCTTATTCACGCCGGTGCACAAGGTGTAAGCATGTTGAATCCCCAACGGCGCATACTATGTTCCATCGTTGTCATCTACCATTAAATGAAGCTTTTAAGCTTGCATTTACGGTTTGTTCTAATCCCAACATTTCAAGTCATGAACTTGGCCGTCTGTTCGAGATGCGCCAAATGACTTGTTGGAAGTTGAAGAAGAAAATAGAACAATGTCTTGAATCGGGTGTTTTTTGGCAGGAATAGTTTGCGCAAATTACCTTAAGCAATTTTGGCTCTTGCCAAACGGCTATTCTTTCACAAACTTTGCATGCCGCTTCACTTTTCCATCGCTTGTTTCAAGCAAATACATTCCCTTTTTCAACGTACTAATATCAAGTTGTAAGGTGTTCGAAAGGGTAGGGGATTGGTTTTGTGTTTGAATACAACGGCCTTGCAAATCTCGTATGGTCAGCAAACTATTTTCGGCAGGCATTTCTTTATACATTATATAAAGTAAATCCTTTGCCGGATTAGGCATTAACATGAACGCGCTATTTGTACGTTCATTTTCAATTCCAGTAAGATACGTTTCCCAATAGCCTTCCCATCCATCCCTGCGCACACTACCATTCGTGCTAAACGTAATGTACAATTTGCCAGAAGTTGAAATAACGGGTGCAGGCATATTACCCGGCCCAAACGTTCCTGAGTATTCGGCTAGCAATGTTCCTGTGCCTAAATCGTAAAGTCTTAACTTATCGAATTCATTCTCAGTATCAAACTTGGTAAAATAGAAGGCTGTTGCGTCAGGATTGATATCTGGCAGAATCTTCCATAAACATACCGTAGTGTTGTAATAAGCGAAGTCACCACTTCCATCTTCCAATGTACCGGAAGCTTCTGTAAACACTTGTGTGCCATAGCACCAAGTAGGTTTCTCGCTTTCAAAAGTGGCTAAAAAGCCGGATGAGGAACCGCCTGCATCACTCGTAAAAGTAACAAACATTTTATTACCAGATGATTGGATAGCAGTTGGAAGGTTGCTACCTGAACAGCTTGCGAGCAGGGCTGCCGATGCATCTTCTCCGTCGTAAACCTTCACCACATCCGTTGAGTGGAGATTAAACTTACTGAAATTTAAGGTAATACTGGATACTGAATCTTGTTCATCTTGGGGGTCAATCAACCATGTACAGTTCGAATTGCCGGAATAATCCTTGCGGGGGCCACTTCCATCTTCGAGCGAACCAACAGTATTTGTAATGCTTTGTGAACCTGAACAATATTCAGGGTAAGTGTAATTTAGGGTGTCAGGATGGCAGTTTATAATCACTTCCTGTGCTAAATTGAAATTGCTACCTCCGGGTGTTAGGTTGCTGGTATAAAAATAACCATTCGATGAGCCGCCCCATCCAAAATTAAAATGAAAGTAATTGTTGCCTTGGTATCCATCGCAAACAAAGGCATGGCCACTTATATTCGGAACATCCCAACCTGCATAATACATGGGCATCTTGCGGTCAAGATGGGCCACCAACACACTGTCCCAGTTTAGGTTGGTGCTATCTCGGTATAAGTACTGCGTTTCTGGAGCGTACTTAAAAAAGGTTTTCAAAGCATAAGCAGCTTTGTGGTTATACATTCCCGATCCGTTTGGCCCATACACCAAATCGCACGATACTCCCAAATGGTAGAGCAATTGGGCGATGGCCGAATCGCTATCCGAAATGCTGTTGGTCATTTGATTGAAGTCGTAAATTGAATTTCCAAAGTCAGCCGATAGGGTACCATAAGGTTCTTGCACATATGAATAGGACCCTGTACCAGAATAGGGCCAGCGGTAGTAATACATGATCATTCCCATAGCCGTTGGAACACAGCCTGCGTAGCAATGGCCATGTGGCCCGCTGGCATCGGCTGGGCACATTTCATTATAAGGCCAATCCTGGTTCCAGTTTGCTACCGTTAAAGGCTCAACC
Organism: uncultured Bacteroidales bacterium; assembly: GCA_964552325.1. Taxonomy (GTDB): domain Bacteria; phylum Bacteroidota; class Bacteroidia; order Bacteroidales; family TTA-H9; genus CAZKCK01. The sequence goes on along the minus strand of CAZKHA010000124.1, from coordinate 5,643 downwards.
GATTTGCCATTAAAAAGCTGCAAATCGCTAGGGTTGTCAGAAAGTAATCGTTCCCAAAGTGTGGCAACCTCCGGATAGCCTGCTCCCTGGCTCGAACTGGCATAGCGCGCTTGATCAATATATTGCTGGTTCCATGCCTTGAAATTCTCGGGTTGTGGATCGTTGGCATACCAACTCTCAAAACTATACCCCGCCACGGGTACCATGTTCTTGTACCCTGAAACCAATACAAATCCTTTTGGGTACATGTTAACAGCATATTGCAAAGGCAAGCCATTTTCTGACGTTATGAATACTTCTTTGATCTCAACATCCGAATAGGCAATCGAACGTTGTTGATTAATATGTTCATAATACCAGTTATGAGCCACTAATTTGGCCTCGTCAATCGTCACCGTTTGGGCTAAAATATTAAATGACAATGATATAAAAAAAGCAATTAACAGATTTGGTTTCATGGTATTGGTAAGTTTAGATTAAATTTTGAAGCAGTTACAAATTTATATAAATTTGTTGTAATATTGTCGAGGCCATGTGCAAACAATGTATTAGCCTGATTTTGAGGATTAATACCTTTTCGTAGCTCAAAAAATGCCTGGCCATAAGCCGATTTTAAGTCCAATCAACGCTTTCGTTTTTCGTCGATGTGTTTTTAAATACTTTTCTTTATATAGTTTCAAGATTTTATCAATCAACCATCAAACCAACTTTAACCACAAATCATGAATGCAAAGTTTCTTTTTAACTATTTAGCAGTATTCTTATTGCTTGCTTATGGCAGCCTGCTTACTTCATGTAAGGATGATGATTCTATTTATAATCCACCCACGCTAACTACTGGTAAGATTTCAGAAATAACCTCACACACAGCTACATGTACAGTTAAAATCACCTACACAGGTGGGGCTCCCGTTACCGAGAAAGGGCTTTGCTGGGGAACGTCGCCCGATCCAACAACAGCAGACAAACATACCTTAAACGGGATGGGAAATGAAGGTTTTACCAATACCATTCCCAATTTGCTGCCCTCCACCGTGTACTATGTTAGGGCTTATGCCATTAATACGAGTGGAATTGGCTATGGCAATCAGGTGAGTTTTACAACATCCGAAATGGTTTTTGAACCCGGTGAGCCTTATGAGGGTGGTATTATTGCCTATGTTTTCCAAATTGGTGATTCTGGATATGTGCAAGGCGAAAAACATGGTTTAATCGTTTCGCCGAACGATTTAACCCTTGAAATACAATGGTGTGGCGATTCCCTCTTTTTAATAGGTGCAGGGCAAGTCGAAAATGAACCTCTTGGTGAGGGTGTGTTTGCAACCCAAAAAATTGTTGATTCTGTTGGCGAGGGTACATATGCCGCCAAGTTGTGCTACGACCTTGTTTTGGATGGCTTCGACGATTGGTACCTCCCAGGTATCCGCGATTTGACAAAAGTAATTGAAAATGAATCCCTAATTGGCGAATTTCAGGGTATATACTATTGGTCGTCAACAGAGTATGATGCAGAGAACGCCTTGGTTTATGTGCGCTCGCTCAACCAATGGCATGCAAAAACCAAAAACAGCAAGTTAAGCGTACGTGCAGTACGCAAGTTTTAAATCGAAACAATATTGTACCATGAATAGGAAAGCGCTAGTTGTTGCCAGTATATTAATAGTTTGCACCTTGGTTGTTAGTGGCCAAAAGCGAACCAATTATCGTTTGCCTGATATCCCGGGTTATATTACCCTAAAAGGCGACTTTCACATGCACACTCCCTTTTCCGATGGAAGTGTGTGGCCTGCCGATCGGGTGGCTGAGGCATGGCGTGATGGATTGGATGTGATAGCAATAACCGATCACGTCGAGTACAGCCCAAATAAAAAGGATGTGAGCAACGATTTGAACCGCCCTTATGAATTGGCTTTGCCCGAAGCCGAAAAATATGGGATACTGTTGATTCGCGCCGCAGAAATAACCCGAGGAATGCCCCCAGGCCATTTTAATGCATTTTTCTTGAACGATGCCAATGCCTTGCGAAAAGATGATTTTCGGGAAGCATTTAAAGCTGCACAAGATCAAGGCGCTTTCTTCCTTTGGAACCATCCAGGTTGGAAAGCCCAGCAGCCCGATACCACCAAATGGTGGCCCTTGCATACCGAATTCTTGCAAAAAGGCTGGATGCAGGGAATCGAAGTGTTTAACGAAAAAGAGTACTATCCCATCGTAACGCAATGGGCCCACGAAAAAAAGCTTTCCATCTTTGCCAACACTGATGTACATGGCCCAATAGATTTTATGTACGATGCCACAGGAACTGGCCGGCGTCCGCTTACACTGGTTTTTGCCAAGGATCGAACCCTCGAAAGCGTTCGCGAAGCGTTTTTCAAGCATCGCACTGCCGCCCTGTTTAACGATACTTTGGTGGGCTATGCTGAAAACATCATACCGTTTGCCCAAGCTTGTTTAAAGCTACAAGTAGATGAATTGGAGATAAATGCACGCAACGAAGTAGATGTTGTACTGATTAATACCTCCGATTTCCCACTAAGTTTAAGTGGCATCAGCAACGATACGCTTGGCCTACCCAAGCTTGTTAAACTTGGAGCCAATAGCAGCGAACGGTTTGGGATAAAGATTCATAAACTGCCAGCAACAGGCGCATCCGAACTTACAGCACATTTTAAAGTGAACAATGTTCTTGCTGCGCCTGGTCAACCCATTACAATTGCACTTGGCTTTGCAGCATTCAGCATTCCCATTCCAAACCTTCAGCGCATTAACGAAACCCAATGGAGCGCAAGTATCCCAGCATCTAAATCACCAATAACGTATTCAATGGCAATAGGTTCGAAACCAGAAGCCAGTCAACAAGGGCGTGCCATAATTTTTATAAACCAAGATAGCCTGCTCATTCAGGTGGCAGCATTCAAGCAAGGAAAGCAACTTAGCAATACACGGACGTTCAAATTATTCCCCCATAAAGCGTTAAATTCCAAGGTAACGTTGGTTAATGAGCCTGCACCCAAATACCGCTCAATGGGTGGACAAAGCCTGGTGGATGGCGTTAAAGGCACAAAGTCGTATAGCGCCGGGCATTGGCTTGGATTTGAAGGCAAGAATCCTGAGGTATTAATTGAAATGGAAAAGCCAACCACCATCGAAACTGTTGATTTGCGGTTCCTTGAAAGCAACCACTCTTGGATTTTCTTGCCTAAAGAAGTCAAAATTTTTACTTCGGCAGATGGCGTTCAATTTGTTGAATTTGCAACTGTAAAAAACCCATTGCAAACCACTGACAGCAACCGCGGTATTGTTAAATACCAGTTCAAGAAAAAATGCAAGCAAGCTCGGTTCATCAAGATTACTGCAAATTGTTTTACTGAATGCCCTACATGGCATCCAGGGAATGGTAAACCTGCGTGGGTTTTTATGGATGAGGTACTGATTAAGTAATAGTTGATTAAAGGAGAAGCAATTCTAAACTTGGTAAAAAGTATGTTTAGGCAGTTTTTGTTTTTCATTTTCTTGTTGGTAATCAGCCGTCAAGGGATTGGCCAACAATTGTATTTAGATAATGCCCGAAGCCTGGGCGAGAATATTGTTTCGTTGCTGAACGACAAAAAGTATTACGAAGCAATAAAGTTGATGGATCAATTCACAACCTACCGCAATGGTCTGATTGAGGCCAAATGCTATGCCTATTATTTAATGAACGATATGCAAAATGCATCCCGCGAATTGAAATTGGCCAAAGCCCTTGAAATCGATTTTACCAACACGCCCTTAGAAATCCTACTCGATCCGAAGTCAGTGGCCATGAAGCTTTATAGAATCTATGGTTTTGAATTAGATTCTTTAGATGTTTTGCATGGTTATAAACCCTTTTACACGCGCAAGGATACATTAAGAGGCAAACTAAGCCCGCTACGGACGTGTTTTGATGTGTACTATTACAATCTAACGGTAAAGCTCATACCCGAAAAAAAGCGAATTGAAGGGATTAACGAAGTGTATTTTAAGATGGTAGAGCCAAACTCACGCATACAAATTGACCTCAACAATACCTTGGTTGTTACTTCTATTACGCTTGATGGCAATGAATTGGCCTATACAAAAGAATTTGATGCCTTGTATATTAATCTGCCCCGACAATTTGTGGCTGGTGAGCAAGCCATCATCAAAATTGTGTATTTAGGAGTGCCACCAGAGGCCAAAAATCCGCCTTGGAATGGGGGTTTTGTTTGGGAAAAGAAACGCTCGAAATGGAAAGTTGGCGTAGCTTGCGAGCACTTGGGCGCCAGTTCGTGGTGGCCTTGCAAAGATCACCTATCTGATAAACCCGACTCTGTAAGCATTAATCTTCAGGTTCCTGAGGGATATGGAGGTGTAGCCAATGGGCAATTACGAGCCACTCAACCGCCCAAAGATGGTTACGAAACCTTTAACTGGTTCGTAAGTTATCCCATCAATACATATAATGTTACGGTTAATATGGGCAAATTTGAGATGTTTTCCGAAATATTTATGTCAGATTCTGCTTCGTTTCCTATTGATTATTATGTTACAGAAGCCAATATCGGCGCAGCAAAAGACTATTACAAACACACCATCGAAATATTCAAGGTTTTCGAAAAATTATTTGGTCCCTATCCATATCCAAAGGATGGGGCTGCTTACATTGAAACGCCCTACAAAGGAATGGAACATCAAGGCATCATAGCCATTGGCGACGAATATGATAGTAAGGGTGTAAAAGCGTATAATAAAATGGATATTGATAGGCTTGTTATACACGAAACAGCGCATGAATGGTGGGGAAACACGTTGGCTACCAGCGATATGGCCGATATCTGGTTAAGTGAAGCCTTTGCCACTTATGCCGAAAATCTTTTTGCCGAAGAAATGCTGGGGTATGAGGGCTATTTGCATGGTGTGGCTCAGAATATGGGCCAAATCTTTAATATCTGGCCATTGGTGGGTAACCGCGATGTTAACGACATGACTTTCGCGGGTGGCGATATTTACCGCAAGGGTGCCTGCATGATCCATAATTTTAGGTGCACACTTAACAACGATAGCCTTTTCTTTGCCATAATTAAAGGCTTTTACACCAAGTTTAAGTTTAAAACCATCGCCACTGCCGATTTTATAAACTACGTAAATACCGCAACAGCTAAGGATTACACGGTGTTTTTTAACGAATTTCTGTTAGATGCCACTCCTCCGGTTTTAGAGTATCGTTTTAAATATGTTGACAATAAACTCGAATTTACCTATCGCTGGACAAAGGTAAATCATACGTTTGAAATGCCTTTTTGCATCGTGCTTAATGGAAAGGAGTGTAAAACCATAAGCGCCAGCTCACGGTGGCAAACCCTTTCATTCGACGGCGTTTCACGCTTCAGCCTGCCAACCTACGATTATTATTATCCTTCCCTCATTGGCAAAAATGCCTTTACCTGGTATTGGACAAGTTGGTTTAAATAAGTTATAGCCTAAACAAAATCCTTTTAAGTGAATACGCATCTTAAAACAATGCTATCTAATGGTTTTCGACTATGGCTGCTAGTGCTATCCTTGGCAAGCAGCTGGCCTATCATGGCCCAAACCGATTCTGCCTTTACAATTCATTCCAGTTTTCTTCTAAATGCGTCA
>CAZKHA010000123.1:0-10210 GCA_964552325.1 uncultured Bacteroidales bacterium | reverse complement strand
CAATCCCAAGGACCATCGGGTGGATATCCAGTTCCAACATCATCGCGGTCGTTGCCTGCTGATTTACAAATTAAAAAATAAGGGGCATTGTGTGCTATCAAATCCCAATCGTGGGCCATGTCGTCATAAAACCCAAAAAGGTAATCTTCTAATACACTAATGCTTGTGTTTCCATACCAAGATCCATTATACCAGCCACGAACTTCACCATACGAATGGTTGCTGATCAGGCGCCCGCTGGCAGCTTCGGTAGCCATTTCTGCCACATCTGTATTCCAATCAAACGAGCGGAGGCTAGCCGCATAGGCCATTCCCTTTGCATTTGGCATAACACCCGAAGCCATGATGGTTCCTGCCACATGTGTTGAATGATAGTGCGTTGCCACAGCATCTACCACGGTAACACGGCTTCCAAACTCTTGATGCGTTGCCAGCACGCTTCCTCCATCCCACTCACTTACAATTATTCCTGTACCATCTAGTGAAAGCCCTAGTCCTCCCCCACTATACACTTTATTGGTTGAAATGCTTGCCGCAGCTACGGAATTATCGGTTACGTAATAATGTGGATATCCAAGAGAATCAATATATTGGATTTCAACTAACGAGCCATCAATTTCTTGTTTTACAAAACTTCTATTGGCTTTCGCCCATTGTTCTGCCCTCAGTTTATTATTGATAGCTTGCTCCTTCTTGAGCGCTGCAAATTCATTTAAGGCTGTAACACGCGTTTGCGCATGCAAACCAAGAACGCTTAGAATAAAAAACGTTGCATACCATATCTGTTTCATGGGTAGGTGTTTATGAGTAAAAAGGCCAGAATCGATATACAAATATACTGCTAAAACTGCATATATATAATTCACTCCAAAAAAAATGGCTAAGGATGCTTGTTTCCCTTAGCCATTTTACAGGTAATTGGCACAGAAAGGCCAAATGAGTTTGTAGGTTATCTACTGTATTACTTTCAATTTATCGGCTATAATTCCGTGCAGGTTTTCTATGGATACCCGATCTTGTTTCATGGTATCGCGTTCACGTATAGTAACCGTATTGTCCTCAAGGGTTTGGTGGTCAACCGTAATACAATAAGGCGTGCCAATTGCATCCTGACGGCGGTACCTGCGGCCAATGGAATCTTTCTCTTCGTATTGGCACATATAGCTATATTTGAGCACATCCATTATTTCGCGTGCCTTTTCGGGCATGCCATCTTTGGCAACCAAGGGCAAAATCGCGGCTTTGTATGGCGACAGGAATGCTGGGATACGCATTACAACACGCTCTGATCCATCTTCCAGCTTTTCTTCGCAATACGCGTTGCTCATAATGGCCAAGAACATCCGATCAAGCCCAATTGATGTTTCAACCACATAAGGCACATAACTTTCATTAAGCTCTGGGTCAAAATATTGAAGCTTTTTACCTGAAAATTTCTGGTGAGCGCCTAAATCGAAATCGGTACGTGAGTGAATTCCTTCTAATTCCTTGAAGCCAAACGGAAACTCAAATTCGATGTCGGCAGCGGCATTGGCATAGTGGGCCAATTTATCATGATCATGAAAACGGTATTTTGATGCGGGCATTCCAAGCGATAAATGCCATTTCATGCGGGTTGATTTCCAATGGTGGTACCATTCCATCTCTGTGCCAGGGCGAACAAAAAACTGCATCTCCATTTGCTCAAACTCCCGCATCCTGAAAATAAATTGACGTGCAACTATTTCATTTCTAAAAGCTTTTCCTGTTTGGGCAATGCCAAAGGGTATCTTCATCCTTCCGGTTTTCTGCACATTCAGATAGTTTACAAAAATGCCTTGGGCCGTTTCGGGGCGCAAATAAATTATGTTTGCATCTTCGCTAACCGATCCCATGGCTGTGCTGAACATCAGATTAAATTGCCTGACTTCGGTCCAGTTTCGGGTGCCGCTGATTGGGCAAACTATTTCCAAATCAATAATTACCTGACGAACAGCCTCAAGATCATTGCGTTCGAGGGCTGGGAAAAACCGGTTTTTAATATCATCTATCTTCGCCTGGTTTTCGAGTACCCTCGCATTGGTAGCCCTAAACTGAGTTTCGTCAAAAGCCTCTCCAAAACGTTTGGCAGCCTTTTCAACTTCTTTGTCAATTTTGGCTTCAATCTTGGCAATATGGTCTTCTACAAGCACATCGGCACGGTACCTCTTTTTTGAATCCTTATTGTCAATCAAGGGGTCGTTAAATGCATCAACGTGTCCAGAAGCCTTCCAAATGGTTGGGTGCATAAAAATGGCAGAGTCAATCCCAACGATATTCTCGTTGAACTGTACCATGGCTTTCCACCAATAATCGCGGATGTTTTTTCGCAACTCGGCACCATTCTGCCCATAATCATAAACGGCGCTCAGGCCATCGTATATTTCGCTCGAGGGAAATACAAACCCATACTCTTTGGCATGGGAAATAATATTTTTAAAAAGATCTTCATTGTTTGCCATGGTGCAAAACTAAAAAAAAATAGACTTCCTTGGGAAAGTAATTTTTTGAACCTAGCATCCAAGCATCCCATACCTCTTTAACCTATTAATTGTTAAAGCTTAAAAGATAACCCCAAGGTGAGGCGGAAAGTATTTGAAACAACCATTGCGTAATCAATATACCGTGATTCGCGATGATAGAAAAACATATCAAAATTGGCAGCAAATCGTTTTGAAAAACGATACCCGTATCCGGCTTGCAAGATGTGAATTTGTGTGTTCCCTGGTGTTCCCTGCACATCAAGATAGTGTGGGTCAAGGGTTTTGTAATAGAGCGAATCGATTTTGTTACGCCAAGTAAAAAGGTGCATTAAATGATAATTGCATCGTATCTCACTGTTAGTGCCCCACTTAAGGCTATTAAAAGACTTAATAGAATACCCACTACCTAGGTTGTAGTTTCTTTCTATAACACTATAATAATCACTATGGGTGCCTCCCAATAAAACAATATTGGCAAATAAAGTGTTTTCAAGCAAAGCCTTATGGCCAAAAGCAGGTTGGTTGGTTAGTATACCTCCGCCTATCACGGCTGCGCCTGAAATTTGAACTGGCACAGCTTTTTTAGTGTTTTCGCTGGTATCCTTGCTTATATAATCAAAATGCTGAAAGATCCCAAACACTAGTTTTGTCTCAGACTGTGTGTTGAATTCTCTACTCCAAATTCTTCCCAAAAGGCTAACATCACCCATTGAAACCTGTTTGCGAACGATTAGATCAGCTTGTACAGTAAAATAATCATAGGGCATTTTGTAGCGATCCATGGGCTGACCATAGTTTACATTAAGCCTTGCAAAGCCACTTGACAATCCTTTATCAATGCGCTTGTTGCTAGAAAGCCAAGCCACTCCTGTAGTAAACTCTATTTCTGGTTTTGAATAATCAGTTTGGGAGAACGCATCCTTAAAATGCTTTCTTCTCCACATGTCTCCCTTTATAAGTCGATTAAAGCCAACTGTTGGGCTAATGACGGTAACTAATGCCTCCCGCCAAACCCTGTTTAGCCCTCTTTTGCGGTTATCAACAATTCCATTAGCTAGCCTAAACGTAATCTCACCAAGAGCAATTCCGCCCAAAGTAGTTGCAAAAACATCATTTATGGAAGGTGGCTCTGTTTCCATAAACAATTCCCACATCAAACTCCCTCCGAGCGTATAGGCTGAAGAGGTAGCAAATGATAATCCATTCATTCGAGCAGCATTATAATAAAGCCCGCCATGATATGGATGAAAAATCATATTAGTGGAAAACTGATCATTATCCCACACAAATCCAGTGCGAAAATTGCGTTTTATGCTATTAAAACCAATATCGGCAAATGATGCACCGGCTAAACGATTCATGCCCCAAACACCTATATTAATTCCAATAACTTGGTATCCTGATAGTATTGGGTGCCGTTTTACTAAAATGGCTGATTTTATAGCTGTATCTTGCTGGCTAAAGCCCGATAATGCTAGAAGGATAATTGCAATAGCTAAACTTGTTTTTAAAAGCCTTAAATACAAGCTCGCGCTAAGCCAGCTGACAGTGAATAAAAGATAGTTTAACACAATGCAATCAATAGAATAGTTCTTCTTTTAAAAATTTACCTATAAAATGTAACATCAAAAACTAAGTCGATAACAAAATGTAAACCAGGCTCTAAGGCAATCCTATAAAAAGCAATCAAGCCAATTGCTACCAACATGTAAAGCCAACCAAGCTTGGTTTTATCCCTTCGTTTGGAATTAACGGCCACTGCTGGTTTCGCATCACGTTTAATAAGTGTTGCTAATACCATAAAAACAAAAGAACCTACTATTATTAAGTCATATACAATAATGTTCTGGTGTTGTGGTGGCTTATCTGGTATTTTCAGCAATACCAAAATTCCTGAGCCCACCAACCAAGGGATTACTCCTTGAGCCAAGATAAAATAATCTTTGTTATGCTTGTTTATCCTGTTTACGGAGTTACTGGTGGCTAGAAACTGGCCTGTAGCCCTATACCCAATGTAAGCTAAAGCGCCCAGCGCAAGCATCGAGAACAAAATCTTTAACACAATACCCATGAACATCCAATTTGCTACGTAGCCAAAACCTTGGTTGGTAATAACACCGGCCACAAACGCTCCAAAAAACATATTGAATGAGTGGAATGTAAGCCACACAAAGAACAATTTAACCATGGGAGATAAATCACGTTTCTTTAAAACAAGCTTGTACCAAACTACGCCCAAAGCCAAGGAAACAACAGGGCCTGATATGGTTATCATTATGATATTAAAGGCATTCCATCGTGGCGAGGCATCACCAATGGGAAACATGACCTCATAATAAAATAATACTGCGTCAATGTTGTAAAATGATGCCGTGATGATTACGGTAAACTGATATATTAGATAGGCTGCAATATAAGCTATTATGAAAATGATAGCTGAATTAAAGGAATAGGTGAAATACTTCTGGAACCTAATAATTTTGGAGTCTTCGGATTTGTTGATGTCAACATCCATAAATGGATCGAATGGAGAAGCCTTAAAACCAAGGAAATACAAGAAATTATGCCATGGCTTTCGGTACCTACGAAGAAACTTTTCCAGAAAAGAGTTCTTCTTAAGTCGAATATACTTCTTTCTTGATTTGGTTGAAGTATCCTTATATTCAGCAGCTGGAGCCACCTCTACACCACTTCTAAAAATAGCACCATCTAAACGAACACGCCCTGTCCTATCTTCTTGAGTAGTATTCCTTTTCTCACGTCTAAACTTAGCTGCAGCTTTCTTATCAAATAAGCGGTTTAACCAAGCAAAGCGTTGTTTGATTCGCCGGCGACTAGCGTGTTTGGGCATTACAAACAATTGAATAAAAAAGTTCAAAATACGCTGTATCAATCCCTTATTGCTATCACTGTGTCGTAAAATCTTTTTACGGTGACGCATCGAGGTCCCGGGCTTACGTATGTTTAGGGGTGCTACTGGATTAATTGGCTTTGTACCAATAACTTCTTTGGGCTTTTGCTTAGAATGCCTGGTAAAAAAACTTAAAAACTTGGTTAAAAACTTGCTAATCCAATTTTTATGTCGCCGGCCGTTTTTGTAAGACCTTGATGGTGATGCTCCTCCTGCAATCGTAAAATCAGCATCGGTACGTTGAGCTATTGATGAATGAATTAAGGGTCTGTCGCGTTTTGGTTTCTTTTTAAGCGTAAAAAACGCCCCAACTTTTTGCCAGAAAGATTTGCCGTGTCTGTGATGCTTTTGCCGCTTCCTTGATTTGCCAGATTCCATAAATTTAATAAGTTTTTGAGGTAAGGAGACGAAGAAGTGTTTGCAAGGAGTAGTGAATCAATTTTTTTGCGAAAATACGTGAATTTTATGAACCACTCCAAACATCGTTGCAAATGAATTTTATTGCTTACGGATCAAAACGTTCAATGACATCCCTGCGTAACCAAGTTTATTCGTACTTTTGATGCCCTTTTTCAAAATTAGTGAATCGTACTGGCCTACATACAATTTTATCACTCTTTGATAGGTTTTTGCACACTAAACAAACCTTGCTTTTGGCTGGGGTTCTATTGGCTGTGACAAGTTTTGGGCAAACCTATCATAACCTTGCAAACAGCTCGTTTACGCAAGATTGGTCAAACACGACCTTATTAAGCACTAACGATAATTGGAGCGGCGTGCCTAGTATAATTGGGTACAGGGGCGATAATATCACAGCAGCAATAGGTGTTGACCCACAGACTTTAGTGGGAGAAGGCATCGTTACAATTGATGTAAATGTAAACCAGACCAACCCCAATACCAATACCACTGGAGGCGTAACAGAATTTGAAATCAGCAATCCGGTAATTGCTTTGCAAGGTTCAACTACTGCTGATGCACCCAACCTTATCATTTACTTAAACACGCTTGGTGTAAGCAACTTATCAATTCAATACACGTTGCGCGACATTGACGGATCTGCCGACAATGCCGTTCAAGCAGTTGCTTTACAATATCGAATTGGAACTAGCGGGAATTTTACAAACCTTGCCGCTGGTTTTGTGGCTGATGCTAGCTCGGGGCCAAGCCTAGCAACACTCGAAACGCAGGTAAGTGTTTCGCTTCCTGCTCCCCTCGAAAATCAATCACAACTTCAATTGCGCATCATTACCTCTAATGCCGATGGTAGCGACGAATGGATTGGTGTTGATAACATAGTTGTTTCAGGCTATTCTGGTCCAACATTGCTACTTGGTCAAAACAGTCTTTCGGGTTTTACCTATGAATTCGGCTCTGGGCCATCTCCTTCACAATCTTCAAGCCTTTCTGGCACAGCCTTAAACCCCTCATCAGGAATGGTTACAATTACCGGAACAGCATCTTATGAAGTTTCGGCTGACAACCTAAGTTTTTCGAATACAGCCACAATCCCCTATAATTCGGGTGCTTTATCCCCAACCTCTTTTTGGGTCAGGCTAAAAGCAGCTTTGGCCATTGGCACTTACACCGAAAATATTTCTATTTCGGGTGGTGGGGCGATAGGACAAAATCTTTCCTGCTCCGGCACGGTTGCTACCCCACCTCCACAACTATTCGTGGGCAGCCTAAACTCATTTGGAAATGTTGTTGTTAACACCTCTTCTGAGGTTCAGTCATACATGGTTTCAGGCTTATACCTTACATCTAATTTGCTTATTACGCCTCCTGCTGGTTTTGACATCTCCTTAAATGAGCAAACAGGTTTCGTAAGCCATCCCAACAGCCTAAGCATTAGCCCTACCATGGGTTCTATAACCAATACAAGCATTTTCGTAAAGTTTTCACCAAGCCTTTCCGTTCAATACACAGGTTTTATTCAACATACGAGTTCTGGGGCCCAAACCCAGAACCTTGCCGTAAGTGGATTGGGGATTGTACCCTTGCCTTCGGGCAATGTAGTGAACTTACTAGCAACCACCACTGGGGCAAGCTCCATTCCAGTTGCATGGATAGATGCCGAAGGAAGCATTGCTGCCGAAAATTATTTGGTGAAAGGAAGTACGTTAGGATATGAAGCCATTTCCAATCCTATTGATGGGGTTATGGAGTCAAATGCCCCTTTGGTGTTAAACATTGGCCAAAATGTTGAAACATGTACGTTTACAGGGCTAATAAATAATACAACGTATTACTTTAAGATTTTCCCTTACACCAACACTGGGGCGTTTGTTAACTACAAAATTCCATTAATTCCGCTTCAAGATCGCGCTACCACCTTTAGCCAACCAGCCATTACCTATGTTTGGAACAAAACAGGAACGGCCTCTTGGATTGAGCCTACTAACTGGACACCTTCTCGCCAAAACCCGCAAACAAATGACATACTGGTGTTTGACAATGGGGCCGTTAGTACCGTAATAAACATCCCACAGCAAACCATTGGTCAATTAGTTGTTTCAAATAGTACGCAATTAAGCTTACAAGCTGATGCTTGGAATTCAGTATTAATTCAGGGCGGCACTGGGCCTGATTTCGTGATTAGTTCTGGTTCAAGCCTTAATTCAAATGGTACCAATGTTCTTACCCTTGCACTCGGAACAAATGCTACAGGCTCCATTGATGGGCAAATTCATTTTAGTATTGCAGGCCACAAGCTTACAGCCAACACTGCGGGCTCGTTGGTATTTAATGCTGGTTCTCAGTTTTTTGCAGAAGATGGGTTTTCGGGCAATCCGTTTGGCACTACCGCTACGGGTTCGGTGGTGTTTGCTTCGAATTCGACCTATATACACCAGAGTGGGAGCAATCCTTTTTCATCAGCCAATGTTGTGGTATTTCAAACAGGTAGTCTCTATAAACTCACATCCGATATCACACCCTCTTTTTCGGGGAGAACGTATGCCAATATTGAAATTGATGCTCCTTTAAGCACTATTACTGCAACGGGTTCAAATGCTGTTGTAATTGATAATTTGACGCTTACGTCGGGTAACTTCAATTTTAATGTAACGGGCAATCCGGGCCATGCCATTAAAGGTTCGATTTGGGTTGGAGCAGGGACAAGCTTAAATTTTTCACCGCTTGTAGCTGCCACCCTTCATCTAAACGGCACACAAACACAATCCTTAGGTGGCCAAGGAACTATTCATTTTGGTGCCCTTTCTATTCTGAACATTAACAATAGCGCAGGCATTTCACTTTTAAGCGATCTCACCGTAGATGGAACCTTAAACATTGCAAATGGAATTATAGCATTAAACAACCATATTCTAACTTTAGGCACTGCTAATCAAGTAACTGGAAGCTTTTCAGCGTCTAATATGATAGCTGCGGATGGCACGGGCGAACTACGGAAAATGGTAAACGCTACAAGTTCTTTTACGTTTCCAATTGGCGATTTACAGAATGGCGCTGAATATACCCCTGTACTTGTAAATCTTGCATCCGCCAGTTTTGCATCTGGAAGTTGGATAGGGCTAAAGGTAAACAACAACGGAAGTTTTGCACAAGGTGGTTCGTATTTAAACCGCTACTGGGAAGTAACTTCAAGCGGAATGAGCAATGTAATGTATTCGATTAACTTAACTTACTCCCCATCAGACGTAGTTGGAATTGAAAATGATCTCCAAGGTACACTTGTTACCAGTATTGACACCAGCCATTTTGGTTATGCAAATACAAGTCTTCACCAATTAGAAGCTACAAGTCTTACAACATTTGGCATCTTTACAGCCTGGGAGCCTCAAATAGCCAAAACCCTGCAACTAAGCTTGTTTTTAGAAAGTTTATATGATGGTGGAGGATTAATGCACAAAGCACAAGATGAAAACGTCGGACATTTTGCCGGGCAAATAGCTGACTTAATTCAGGTTGAGCTTAGAAATGCAATTTCACCTTATAGTTTAGCTTTTAGTGATACCATTGAATTGTTGGTTAATGGGCAAGCAGGCGTAACGATACCTGCGGCACTAAATGGCAATTATTATATTGTTGTAAAACACCGCAATAGCATCGAAACCTGGAGTTCATTGCCGCTATCCTTCTCCAATTCAACACTAACATACGATTTTTCGAACGATGATGGCAAAGCCTATGGAAACAACCTGAAATTCCTACAGGATGCCTGGGTGCTTTATGGAGGTGATGTTAACCAAGATGGGATGATATCACTTGCTGATATTGATCAGGCTGAGGTTTCGGCCAACAACTTTAGTACTGGTTTTTTGGTTGACGACACCAATGGAGATGGGGCAATTGATGCATTAGATATCGTATTGATTGACAACAATGCAGCTTTGGGGGTTGAAAAAAAGGCACCATAGACGCAGCTGATTTTAAGCCATCCCCTAGATTTTTTTTCTAAAACTGTCGCACGGAAGCATTGATGTTGTATATTTGGCAAAAAAATCCAAACCCCCAACTTCAAACATTTTACAACGGTCTGATTAACGGAGTATCCACCAAAAAAATACTTTATAACTGAACCTGAGGCAACAATATCATTTGTTTAACCCGCCTTCCTCTTTTGGTTGGTCGGGCTACTATTATTTTTAAATTTAATACTGATTTAACACCTGCCTCCGTGATTATCACTACCTTTGGCTTCTTTTTACAAACAATATTTATAATCCAAAATAATTTATCTTTATTAGCTTAACAATCTCATTATGAAAACGTTTACCAAATTTGCAATCTTTATGATTGTATTTTTTGCCTTCGGTTTAACGAGCTGGGGGCA
>CAZKHA010000122.1:0-10314 GCA_964552325.1 uncultured Bacteroidales bacterium | reverse complement strand
GCTCAGCCACCGGTTTCACCTTTCACCCTTCACCCTTCACCCTTCACCCCGCACCCTTCACCCTTCACCCTGAACCCTTCACCCTTTACCTTTCACCCCCACCCTCATTCTTCGGTTGGGCAAGCTTCACCCTCCATTGATTTGTGTATCTTTGCGGGCTTTTTATGAAAGAGACCATACAAAAAATACTTAATGAGCCTGTTTTTAGGCTAATAGCTGATGAAGCGTCCAAGCTTGGTACCGAGGCTTGGGTTATTGGCGGTTTTGTGCGTGATTTGCTTTTGGGCAGGAATTCGAAGGATATTGATATTGTGGTAAATGGAAGTGGTATTGCACTCGCCAAGCGGGTGGCGGCTCGCATCGGTAAGCCTGATTCCGTTACTATATACAAAACGTTTGGCACGGCAAGTCTGTTTTATAACCTTGAAAGCCAATGGCATTTAGAATTTGTGGGTGCACGTAAGGAATCGTACCAGCGCAATTCGCGTAAGCCTGAAGTTGAAGTAGGTAGCCTCGAAGACGACCAGAAACGCCGTGATTTTACCATCAATGCACTGGCGCTTAGCCTTAATAACGAAAACTACGGCTATCTGTCCGATCCGTTTAACGGCCTTGCCGATTTAGAGAATTGTATTATCCGCACCCCGCTCGATCCCGATATTACTTTTTCGGATGATCCTTTGCGAATGCTCAGGGCCGTTAGGTTTTCGACACAACTTGGGTTCGACCTTAAACCTGAAACGTTTGAAGCCATTCAGCGAAATGCTATACGCCTCGAAATCATTTCTAAAGAACGTATTGCTGACGAACTCAACAAGATTATGATGGCTCCGAAGCCATCTTTGGGCTTTCAGTTGCTCTTTTCATCAGGGCTCTTACATCAATTTTTGCCTGAATTTGTTGCCTTAAAAGGAACCGAATATGTTGGAGGCAAAGGGCATAAGGATAATTTTAACCACACCTTGGAAGTGCTCGACAACATAGCACTGCGTACTGACAATGTTTGGTTGCGTTGGGCTGCACTACTGCACGATATTGCCAAGCCGCCCACCAAAAAGTTTGAGGCGGGTACAGGCTGGACTTTTCATGGGCACGAGAACTTGGGAGTGAAGATTACTACTCAGATTTTTAAGCGATTAAAGCTGCCACAAAACGAAAAGCTGGATTATGTAAAGAAACTTGTGGGATTACATCTTCGCCCTATTGCATTGGTTGACGAAGAGGTTACCGATTCAGCCATCCGACGCTTGCTCTTTGATGCCGGTGACGAAATTGAGGACTTGATGACACTTTGCGAATGCGATATCACTAGCAAAAACCCAGAAAAGGTAAAACGTTACCTTAAAAATTTTGAGTTTGTTCGCGAACGCTTGAAAGCAGTAGAAGAAAACGATCGGATACGCAATTTTCAACCTCCTGTAAGCGGCGACATCATAATGCAAGCATTTAATATTAAGCCTTCTTATCCGGTTGGGGTTATAAAAAACGCCATTAAGGAGGCCGTTTTAGAGTGTACGATCAACAATAATTTTGACGAAGCCTTTCGCCTCATGATTTTGGAAGGCGAGAAGCTTGGATTGAAACCCGTTGACAATATTATGGCACTTCAACATCTATTTGCCAACGAAGCAACTAATCAAAATCAATCGGCAACAGAATCGGATTGAGCTAGTTAGCGTGATAAAGCCACAAATGGAGCAGGAAACCCAGTAGTGTGATTGAGCCTGCGTGAGGGATAGAAACGGAAAGCCCGGAGCGCAGCGAGGACTTGGAGGGGATAGCCCGACCCAAAGGGGCACGCCCAAAACCGTATTTTGTTACCCGGCTAATGTGCCGATGAGTAGTGCCCTACGGAAAAAATGCTAATTTTGTACCCTCAATTGCGGTGTTAACTCAGTTGGTTTAGAGTGTCACCTTGACAGGGTGGAAGTCACAGGTTCGAGTCCCGTACACCGCACGTAAGCTATCCAGGTTTTGGGTAGCTTTTTTGCTTAAGGGATTGAAAGAAAACATGAAATATTACAGTTTTTTAACTGGGAAAATCCATTAATATAGTGTTTGATTAGATGTGATAAGGGGTTAATTTTGCCTAAAAATTAAGGTAAATTTTTAACCATGAATGTAAAATTCTCCATTCTGCTTATTCTGGTGGCCTTTGCACTAAAAGGTTTTGCCCAATCGGCCAACGACGTGCTTAACTTGTTGATAACTAATAAATCAATAAGCCAAGAGCAAGCCGATTCCATACGTGCAGAAGCAGCTATTAAGCAGCAAGAAGCTGATTTAAAGAAGAAATCGTTTTTTATGCAAGCAGCTCGATCTATCCAGATTTCGGGGTTTACGCACATTCGCTATCAAAACCTTGACGAAGCGGGTAAAACGGATGGTTTTGATGTTCGGCGTGCCCGTTTAGATATAAGGGGAGGCATAAGCCCGTATTGGTCGTATCGGCTTCACACCGATTTCGCCACTACCACCCGTATTATTGATGCTTATGCCGAATGTAAGATTGCCGATTACCTGAATGTGCAGATTGGGCAGACAAAAATCCCGCTTTCGTTCGAGAGCAACATACAGCCCTCAAAACTTGAGTTTGCCGATTGGTCGTTGGCAATAGATGCCTTGACCTCACGAGCCAAGGATGTGATTGGCAACAATGCCGGGCGTGATATCGGTGTAATGTTTTTGGGTTCCTTCCTAAAAGTAAATGATAGGTACTTGTTTGATTACCGTGCGGGTATATTTAATGGAGCCGGTTCCAATGTTTCGGATAACAACGAAGCTAAAGATCTTGCTGCCCGTTTGGTATTTTCGCCCATAAAGGGCTTAGGTATAGGGTCTTCGTATTACAATGGCTATGCCTATTATGGAAACCCTGCTACCAACAAAGTGCGTAAACGTTTTGGTTTTGACCTCGACTATACATTTGAGAACCTTATAGCACGAGCCGAATACCTTAAAGGCCTTGATGGTAGCACTGAACGCGATGGTTGGTTTGTTCAGGCGGGCTATTACCTCTTCGATCGTTCGTTGCTGATGCTTGCAAAATATGATACCTACAACCCAAACATTGCAAAATTGGGCGATCGGCAAAAAAGTTATAGCCTGGGGTTGAATTACTACTTTAATAGCCTTACCCGCTTGCAAGTATTTTATACCATTAGGCACGAAGAAGTTACCCAAGTAAACAATAATATTGGTACTGTTCAATTACAAATAGGATTCTAATAAAGAGAATATGAAACGCATAATAAGTTGTACACTTTGTGTGATTTTGGTTTTAAGCTTAGCCCATAAATCACAACTTTACGCCCAAAAGACCAATTCGGGTCAGATTAGTCTTTCGGGTGCATTTGCCTTGTATCCTTTGGCAGTGAAATGGGCCGAAGAATATAAGAAGGCCAACCCAGGTGTTAAGATTGATATATCGGCAGGTGGTGCAGGTAAAGGTATGACCGATGTGCTGAACAATATGGTTGATATCGGGATGGTGTCGAGGGAGATTTATAAGGAAGAAGTAAAAAGGGGTGCCCTGGGTTTTGCCGTGGCTAAAGATGCTGTGGTGCCGGTGGTAAGCGCTCAAAATCCTAGCCTAAAGGATATACTTGCTTGTGGCCTTAAATTATCGGAAGCCCGCAATATATGGGTTACCGGAAAAAGCAAGTCATGGGCGCAGGCTTTTAAAACCAAGAATAAGGCTGCTATACATGTATATACACGTTCCGATGCGTGTGGTGCAGCCGAAATTTGGGCTAAATATATGTCGGCTAAGCAAGAAGACTTATTGGGAAGCGGGGTTTTTGGCGATCCGGGCTTGGCTCTTGCTACAAAAAAAGATGCATTGGCCATAGGCTTCAACAACATTGGCTATGCCTATGACGGAAAGACGCGCAAGCAAATCAATGGATTGCGAGTGTTGCCCCTCGATTTGAACAACAATGGGAAAATTGATGCCGATGAAGATTTTTATGCAAGCATGGATGATCTAATCAAGGCGATAGCCAGCGGCAAATATCCTTCTCCGCCAGCACGTGAACTCTATTTTGTAACACATGGCTCACCTAAAAATAAATTGCTTGTTGACTTTTTGAGATGGGTGCTTACCAAAGGACAAGCCTATGTGTTTGATGCGGGCTACATTAAGCTGCCCGATGAAAAAACGGCAAGTGAACTAAAGAAACTTGAAATCAACTAAAACGATATGAATAAGCGGCTTGTAAAAGACGCGATTGCACGGCATTATATGCTGTTGCTTACCGTTTTATGCATCTTTTTTTTGTTTGTAATTGGAATCGGATTGTTCGAGAAGGCTCTACCTGTAATCCGTGAAAAGAGTTTTCTAACTTTGCTAACTACCAGTAGTTGGCGTCCGTTTAAAGGTGAATTTGGATTCGCGTCCTTTATTTTTAGCACCTTCTATGTAACTTTAATTGCCATTGTTTTGGCATTACCCTTGTCGTTGCTTACAAGTGTCTATTTATCAGAGTACGCCACCAAGCGCACAAAGAAAATCTTTAACCCGGTTGTTGATTTATTATCGGGCATTCCTCCTGTTATTTATGGTATCTGGGGAACTTTAACTGTAGTGCCATGGATTTCGGAGAAGCTTTCGCCGCATTTTGTCGATTTTTCGACCGGATACAGTGTATTGGCCGGTGGAATTGTGCTTGCAGTGATGATTATACCGCTTATAATTAGCATTATGAACGAGGTTTTTGCCAGCATTCCTGCCGAGATGCGTGAAGCCTCGTATGCCTTGGGAGCTACCCGATTCGAAACCATTGTTAAGGTGGTTATGCGCAGGGCTTCTCCAGGAATATTGGCTGCAACGGTATTGGCGATATCCCGTGCTTTTGGCGAAACCATTGCTGTGATGATGGTGTGTGGGAATTTTACGGATATGCCAAAATCGGTATTCGATGCTTGTTACCCTTTGCCAGCACTTATTGCCAACAATTATGGCGAAATGATGTCGCTGCCCGACTACGAATCGGCCCTGATGCTTGCAGCATTTATGCTGTTTATAATCATAATACTCTTTAACGCCACGTCAAGGATAATTTTAAATCATGTCGAAAAACGCTATCAATGAGGCAGCTAGCTGATAAACTGTTTAAATGGAGCGCATTATGTGCAGCCATGGCCATCATGGCTTTATTGGGTTATATTCTGTTTCATATTATCCGAAGAGGTTTGCCTGCCATGAGCCTTGATATGCTAACCCGGATTCCAGAAGGAGGTTTTTACCTCGGAAAGGGTGGAGGTGTGCTTAATGCGATCGTAGGGTCTATTTACCTGATTTTGGGTGCCACCTGCATCAGTGCCTTGATTAGTATTCCGGTTGTAATGTACTTAAATGTAATCCTGCGTAAGAAATCTTTTTTTGCCCGGTTCTCGCGTTTAACATTTGATGTGCTTTTTGGGATACCTTCCATTGTTTATGGGGCATTTGGCTTTACGGTGATGATATTTTTTGGATTGAAAGCATCGTTGCTTGGGGGGATTATTGCCATAGCCATGCTTATTATGCCCATCATGATACGTGCCTTGGATGAAGTAGCCTTAATGGTACCCAACGACTTAAAAGAAGCTGTTCGTTCGTTGGGCGCCACCAATTACGAAACCATCAAGGTTGTGCTTCAGCAACTGCGGCCCGGCATTACAACAGCAATTTTACTAGCCGTAGGGCGTGGAATAGGCGATGCGGCCACGGTTCTGTTTACGGCTGGATACACTGACAGTATTCCAACTTCCTTGTCGTCGCCAGCTGCCTCTTTGCCGTTGGCCATTTTTTTCCAACTTGGCAGCCCTGTGGAGGAAGTGCAAGAACGTGCTTATGCCTCTGCGCTAATACTTACGATAATAATTTTAATACTGAGCTTTTCGGCTCGATATTTCAGCCGTAAATTCTCGAAGAACCTTTGATTATGGAAACCTTGCTAAAAAAGCCTATTTTGCAGGAAATTTTAGAACCGATGACTAGCCCGTTAATTTCAAATCATTTGGAATGCAAGAATTTGAATGTTTCCATCCAAGGAAATCCCATTTTAAAGAATGTGAATCTTGCCATTCCAGCCCATAAAATAACTTGTATTATAGGGCCTTCGGGATGTGGTAAAACAACCTTGTTGCGCTCGTTTAACCGTATGCACGATGAGTCAGTTGATGTAAAAGTAACTGGCAGTATGTTGTTGAATGGGGTTGATATTTATGCTGCTGGCACACAGGTTATTCAAATTCGCAAGAAGATGGGCCTGCTAGCCCAGCGCCCGTGCGTGCTTCCCATGTCGGTGTTCGATAATGTTGCTTTTGGACCCCGCATACATGGCTTGAAAGGCCGAAAGAACATTTATGCCTCGGTCAAAAATCATCTCATGGCCGTGGGTTTATGGGATGAAGTCCGCCAGCGTTTAAAATCACCCGCTTCGCGTTTGTCGATTGGCCAACAGCAGCGTTTGTGCCTAGCACGTGGCTTGGCCGTTGAACCCGAGATTATCCTTGGTGATGAAGCCACTTCGGCCCTCGATCCGATCTCAGCGGCAAAAATCGAAAGCCTTTTTCTAGAGCTAAAGAAAAATTATACAGTGGTCTTGGTAACCCATACCCTCAGGCAGGCACGCCGTATTGCCGACTACATAGCCTTTATGTACATGGGCGAATTGATTGAATTTGGCCCTACCGAACAACTATTTGCCAACCCCAAGCATTCGTTAACAAGGGATTATATTTCGGGAAGCTTTAGTTAAGTGGTGCGATGCGCTTGGTGCTAATGTTTAGGAGGTATAGTCAACAGCCCTGTTGGGCTTACTAGTAATAACTTCTGATATTTATAATTGAGCTTTAACTCGTTAGTAGCTCCAGTTAGGTAAAGCCTTGATCAACTGTATGCTATGCCGCAGCTGGCCAATTGATTTGGTTCAGAGATGGCACTCTTGGGATTTTGGTCAACACATGTGTTAGTGAATCAATGAATGCTTGATTAAATTTTTCACTCCGTTTTCGGGTATTTTGCACGCAAGCCAATAAAGCTTGCCATTTCAGTTACTAACACAACTAGCCATGTAACGCCTGCCTTTATGGGCTTACAAGAACTGTAAGTGTGCTGAGAATTATTTTTTTTTGTAATGCTTATCTATTTTATTAACCATTTCTTATATTTGTGGTAGTTTGTACATTTTACACTAACACCCATAGTCTAATTTTGCTTTTAAAGAAAACCGTCGTTACGACCAGCCCCTGCAAGCGAAACGCATTTCATATCTTGTTTACATTGAATAGTTAAGCTTTCTATTGTACATGAGGGCCTTGTAAGGATGAGGTTATGTCTACTAGTGCAAAACTGCAAAACCACATTTAACTCACGATTAACTTTTAGGACGAACCTATTTGTTTTTAGCTCAAAGATCCGAAACTTAAATAGCTAAGCAATGATTTACAATAAAATAACCTTATCATTTAATGAACCGGATGAAAAGAGCTTCAGGGTAGAATACTTTAACAACTCTTTATTTCAGTTTCGGATAGCTTTTTTGCTGCTGATATTTCTCTATGGCTTATTTGGATACCTTGATAAACAATTAGTTCCGCAATACTCTGATGTTTTTCATGTGATACGATACGTATTAGTTGTTCCATTTTTTGCCATTGTGTGGCTGTTGTCTTTTACTCGCTTTTTTCAAAAAGTATGGCAATTGTTGTTGTTTTTCTGCACATTGGTAGGTGGAACGGGCATTGTTATTATGCTGATACTATCGCCTAGCAACTATACCTATTATGCTGGCTTGATGTTGGTTTTCTCGGCGGCCTATTTTTTTATTAAACTGCGTTTTTTATGGGCCACCATTGCCTGTTGGATTGTATTGCTAATATATAATATTGGCACCCTGCTCTTTACCCAAACACCACTCCTATTGCTAGTAAGCAACAATTTCTTTTTTGTGGGTGCTAATCTTATTGGCATGTTTGCCGCTTATTATATTGAGTATTATGCCCGTCGCAATTTCTTCTTGGGCCTAAGGCTTGAAACCGAGAAGACGCTTGTACTGGAAGCAAACAAGAACCTTGAAACAATGGTGGACCAGCGAACCCGGGAATTGGTAAAAGCACGGGATAAGGCAGAAGAAAGCGACCGCCTTAAATCGGCATTCCTTGCGAATATGAGCCACGAAATCAGGACCCCCATGAATGGTATTTTGGGCTTTGCCGAATTATTGAAACTACCCAACCTTACGGGTGAACAACAGCAAGAATACATCCGTATTATCGAGAAAAGCGGCAACCGTATGCTTAATATTATCAATGATATAGTTGATATCTCGAAGATTGAAGCAGGATTGATGCAGCTTGATTGCAAGGATTCAAATATCAATGAACAACTTGAGGATATTTACACGTTCTTTGCTTTAGAAGCAAAATCTAAAGGGATTGCCTTCTCATACAATACATCATTAACTGATAACCAGGCCACAATATATACCGATAGAGAGAAGGTGTATGCTATACTGACCAATCTTGTAAAAAATGCCCTGAAATATACAATCACTGGCAAGATTGAAATAGGCTGCAATATAAAGTTGGATGGAGATCGGGAAGTAATAATTTTTTTGGTTTCCGACACTGGCATTGGCATACCCAAAGATAGACAAGCTGCAATATTTGAACGTTTTATACAAGCTGACATTGCCGATAAAATGGCGCGTCAGGGTGCAGGCTTAGGCTTAGCCATTTCGAGGGCTTATGTTGAAATGCTTGGAGGGAAAATATGGGTAGAAAGCGAAGAAAGCATTGGTTCAACATTCTATTTTTCATTGCCTTACATAAGTCAAATGCCGACCAAACCCAAACAACAGTCGGCCTATAGCCCTGAAAGCAATTTAGCGATAAGGAATTTAAACGTGCTAATTGCTGAGGATGATGAAGTTTCAGATCTATTGATTGCTGCGTTTTTAAAACCCTACAGCAAGCAAATCCTTAAGGTTAATAGTGGTTTGGCAGCCGTTGAAACCTGCCGCAACAACCCGGATATTGATTTGGTGTTGATGGATATACAAATGCCAGAAATGAATGGTTATGAGGCTGTTCGCATGATTAGGACATTTAACCAAAAGCTTGTAATTATTGCACAAACAGCGTTTGGCCTTTCGGGCGATAGCGAGAAATCACTTGCAGTAGGTTGCAATGACTATATGTCAAAACCAATAAGCAAAGCGGGGCTTGAAACCCTGCTTCAAAAGCATTTCGGACTTAAAGATTAGTGCTATTTTACAGGCTTTATAGCGTATGAATTGTTAGCTGCCAAAAGCACAAAAAAAAAGGCTCTTCGCTGTTTTAAGTGGGTAAGTCAGTTTGTTTTACTATGATTGTCCTTTTGGCTTGAACCAAAAGGACCAAAAGTTCAAGGCTGCCTAAAAATGGCGGAAAACCGGCTGCTGCTTAGGTAGGGAAGAAACGAGGGTTATTAACAGTACGGCAGTGCATCGGATGTGTAACAACCTACAGTTTGTAAAGGTTATTATAAGCTTTTGTCCAATCCGTTTCTTCCTTTATTGTTTAAATTGCAGCCGCTTTTCTTTTTCGCCATTTTTAGAAGGCCAACACAAAACGATACTAATCGGTTTCCATAAATTGAATTAAGCGTTATTGAAAATTTTTTTGTTTGGGCACTTTCAACCAAGCTTTTTCCGGCTTTGGCTTTGCCCAATTTAGGGGCAATCTTCAGGGTTTCGTGGCTGAACTTTTTAGCGTCATATAAAGTAAGGCAAGCCATTACAGAAGTACGTATCTTCAAACAGTGGCCTGATCAAATTTCGAATTTGAGGGATAAAAGATTTTAGCAGGCCTTTCTGGCGCCTTTCCTGCGAATGCGGGGTTACTTTTCTTTTGGCCGCCTCTCAGCGAAAAGTTAGGATACAAACAAGTTTGGGTATGCTAATATTGGAGCAAAAAATCGAATTACTAGGTGACTATTAGATTGTAGAGCTTTAGCTAACCGCAAAGACCGTCTTGATCAGGGTGTTTTAATCTTAGCTGTTAATGCCAATCAAAGAAATACCCATATAATATGGCGAAGAGCCAAAAAAAAGACCCCTGCATTTCTACAGGGGCCTCACTAACAACAAACAACAAACAAACTGGAAAGATATTAACTAACCAATCTTTTACGAATATCATATACTTTCTTTGTGCCATAGCTAAGACCTAAGGCAATAAGAATGCTTAATCCGCCATCCAATGGGGCTGCGCCACCAGCTTGGTTGCCACCTTGGCCACCGTTGGGTGGTGGTGGAGGTGGTGGGTCTTGTGCATTGATGCCAC
>CAZKHA010000121.1:0-10555 GCA_964552325.1 uncultured Bacteroidales bacterium | reverse complement strand
ACCTTGCACCCCCACCCTCATTCTTCGGTTGGGCAAGCTTTACCTTGAACCTTTTACCTTGCACCCTTTACCTTCATATTCAATGCGTACAAACCATCAGATGCAGTGATAAAAAGGATATTGTGATCTTTTCCACCGAAACACACATTTGCTGTCCAGGGGGCGGGTATTGGAATATGTGCAATTTGGTTTCCTTCGGGATTAAAAACTGTAACACTATTGCCCGTTAAATACACATTACCTTGAATATCAATAGTCATTCCATCTGAACCTAATTCCACAAACAGTTTTCTATTGTTTAAGGTTCCATCAGGCTGAATGTCGTACACATACGTTTTATTGGCCCCAATATCAGCCACATACAGTTTTTTACCATCAGGAGTCCCAACAATACCATTGGGTTTAACCAAATCCTCGGCAACTTTCGTAAGTTTTTCAGTTTTCGGACTAAAGCAATAAACATGTTCGCCATCTTGCTCTTTTTCAGGATTTCGGCTCCAATAAGGCCGTTGATACAACGGATCGGTAAAATAGATTGTTCCGTTAGGGTGCACCCATAAATCGTTAGGGCCGTTCAACATTTTTCCTTCATAATCAGCAACTAAGATGGTATGGTTTCCATTAGGGCTTATTTTCCAGAGTTGATTATTTAAATCGGCACATGCCACTAAATCACCATCCAAATAAAAGTAAAGTCCGTTAGCTCTGCCAGCATCTTCGCTAAAAGTTTTTAACTCGCCTTGTATTGTCCATATGTAAATTTTATTGTTGGGCTGATCCGTAAAATAAACATTTCCCATTGCATCTGCAGCCGGGCCTTCGGTAAAGGAGAAGCCTTTGCTTAGGGTTATTACATTTTCCCCGTTCTTAAATAATGCAGATTCAACTTTGCAGGAGTAAAAAAACAAAGTACTAAATACGATCGAAAGTATTATAAGCAAATATTTCATAATGAAAATCTTACAAGTTTAGGATTTCGATTTTTCAGAACCAATCCACGTTAAATGGTGCCAAATGCCTTCTAATGGACCAAACCGATGCGTTTGAGCCCAATACCTACAAAACCAATTTGTTAGCACCAACAATAGTAGGCCTATCGCAAAACTATATGTCGGACCGGTGTATTTGTAAAGCCCTAAGCCAAAACCATAATAAATACATGCGCCAATAATAGATTGCATAATGTAATTGGTCATGCTCATTTTTCCCATAGCCGAAAAGACCCCTAAAATGGATGCAAAAGCCTTGATTTGGAAAAGTAGCCAAAATCCCGAAACCAGCACAAACATAAATGCTAGGTTAGCCCAACTGCTGATAATAATGCCAACGGATTGGTAAACACCAGGATTTATAATTACATGCCCAAGATTCTTCTGGGCAATATACAAAGGAATAAATAGCAAAGCAGCTAAAATCAAGACTTTTTGCCAAAAAAGTTTATGCTGTGCAGATGCCGAAAATGCCCCTCTTTTACCTAAGAGCATTCCCAAAAGAAACAGCGCGAGTATCTGGAAAAAGCGGCCATTTTCATAGTTCCATAGCAAAACCGCTATTTTCCCATTGGTAAGATTGCCTATCCAAGTATCCCATAATGAGTTACTTGTAATATACTCACCCATCTTGCCAAAATATGCCCATGAGGCGGGGTCTTCAACCGATAATCCAGGATTTTGCCAAGCGTATAGCATATGCGCTAACGCAAGAGGTTGTAGTAGCAGTAGAATCGCAACCATCAACACTGCTTTTTGGTTAAGTTTTGATAATGGGATTAAAAATAATCCTATTAGCGCATATATCATCAAGATATCGCCTTGAAAAAAGGCTGAATTTACAAACCCAAAACCGATCAATAATGTCATGCGCCAAGCAAAACGCCCGGCAAACTGCTTCCCTTTAAGTAGTTGATTGTTTGATTGTATGTAAAAAGTAAGCCCGAACAACAAGGCAAAAATGGCAAACGATTTGCCACTGAAAAGAAAAAACATAACATCCCAAATGGCCTTATCAACGGTTTGAAGCCACAATGGGATATTAGCTGGCGTATAGTAAAAATCGAAATGCTCGAGGTTGTGGAGCAATAAGATAGAAGCTATGGCGAATCCTCTTAAGGCATCAACAATTAGTAATCGTTCTGTTCTCATTAATACTGAATTTAAAGTATTTATTCTCTGCTGACCGGCTAAATAAACCAAAGGACTGCCTTAAACTTTCCGAAAAGTCTTGCAGAATAAAAGTTATACAACATACTTAACAAATTAGTGAGATACTGTTAGTTGGCAGCCAAATTCGTAAAGCAAAGCTAGAATCCTTAAATTCGATTAACACCAACATATTCATTTATTTACATTAACCAAAAAAGTTAGTTGCGCCCAGCTGTTTTAAATTGCAAAATGGGTACTATCCACAAGCAGTACCCATTATGCAATAAGGGCTTGGGTTAATCTGTCAAAATGAAATCACCCTTTAAGCGGATATCATCAGAAGACGAAGCTAAATAAAGCTCAAACTTGCCTGCCTCAGGAGCAAAGGATTTATCTAACCTGAAAAATGCAAGGTCTTTTGGATAAATAACAAAACGGACGGTTTGGCTAGCTCCTTTTTTAATGTTAATTTTTTCAAAGCCTTTGAGTTGCATCACGGGCCGCGAAACACCATTACCCACCAAATCGCGTACATACAACTGTACTACCTCCTCACCAGCAAAATCCCCGATATTGGAAATGGTAGCTGTAATGCTTAGGCTATCGTTCATCGAAAAACTTGCCGAGCTTAGCTTTAGGTTGCTATACGCAAACTTGGTATAACTTAAGCCATAACCAAATGCGAATAGGGGAGTATTGGGCACATCGCGGTATTTTATTCCAAACCCATATGGATCAGGATTGTACGGCCTGCCCGTGGGCAATTGCTCGTAATAAATAGGTACTTGCCCCAAATGATATGGGAAGGTAGCTGGAAGTTTAGCTGAAGGATTGTACTTGCCAAAAAGCACATCGGCAATAGCATTTCCTGATTCTGACCCTAATAACCAGCAATTTACAATAGCATCAGCATAATTAACTGCATCGGTTAGAACCAATGGCCTGCCTGTAAATAAGGCTAATACCACCGGTTTACCGGTATTCTTTATTTCACGTAGGAGCTCAACCTGAAGGCCTTTGAGAGAAATGTCAGCATAACTTCGGCATTCGCCTGACATATAAGCGGTTTCGCCTAAAGCAACAACCACTACATCAGCACTTTTAGCAACTTCTAAGGCGTTGGCAAAGCCACTTCGGTCAGTTGTATTGATTTCGACTGGTGAAAAGAAGGTGTGCGGATAATTGGTAGTGAGTTTGCAACCTTCGGCATACACAATCTCAAAATTAGAACCGGCAGCTTTTTGCATACCTTCGAGTAGGCTTACAGCAGAATTGGCATCGGCAGTACCACGCCAGTTACCTAAAGGCGCATCTTTATCATTGGCTAAGGGGCCAATCAAAGCAATTCGTTTGGTTTTTGAAGTTAAAGGAAGCGTACTCTTCTCATTTTTAAGCAGAACTATTGATTTGCGTGCTGCATCGCGCGATGCAGCAAGATGGTCGGGATGCAGCGTCAACTCGTTCTGTTTAGTTAAATCATTGTATTGGTAGGGATTGTCGAAAAGGCCAAGTTGAAACTTAACCAGAAGTACCCTACTCACCATATCATCAATTTGCTGCAAAGTAATTCTCTTGTTTTCAAGAAGTTTCTTGCCATGATCAAGGTAATAGCTCCCCATCATATCCATGTCAACACCCGCATTCATTCCATAATATGCCCCATCGTAAGCGTTATCGGCTATTCCGTGGAAAAGCATTTCGGGTACCGATGTCCAGTCAGACACCACGAAGCCCTTAAAGCCCCATTGTTTTTTAAGCAATTCGGTTTGTAGCCAATGGTCACCCGAAGCGGGTATGCCGCCATTGGTGTTGAAGGCTGACATAACCGTGGCCACACCGGCATCAACGGCAGCTTTGTACGGAGGAAGATATACTTCTTCCATCATACGATCCGACATATCGGCAGCATTGTAATCGCGCCCACCCACGGCTCCACCATAAGCGGCAAAGTGTTTAACACAAGCTGCAATGGTATTGGCATCGGCCAAATTCTTTCCTTGGAAACCTTTAACACGGGCTTTAGCTGCTTCACATCCTAGGTAAACATCTTCGCCAGCGCCTTCCATAATGCGGCCCCAACGTGGATCGCGCGAAATGTCAACCATGGGGGCAAACGTCCAATGAACCCCATTTGCGGCCGTTTCGATAGCTGCTATACGAGCCGATTTTTCCATTGCATCCCTGTCAAAGCTTGCAGCTTCGGCTAACGGAATGGGAAACATGGTTTTATAACCGTGTATTACATCAAACCCAAATATAAGTGGAATACCCAAACGCGATTCCTCAACAGCAATCTTTTGAAGGCGCTTTGTTTCTTCAACACCCAAAACATTTAAAAAACTACCTATTTGGCCCTTCCGAATCATGTTGTCATAATTCTGATTAGTAGTCTTGCTTTCGCTCGTTCCGGTTGAAACATATGGGTTTGAAAACTGATTGAGCTGGCCTAGCTTTTCTTCTAAAGACATCTTACTCAATAATTCCTTAATTTTCATAGCGATAGGATCTTGCGGATTGGGATTGGTAAACGGATTGGCGGCTACTGCCAGCAAGAATATGCCAGCCAAGGTAAGGCTGCGAAAAACAACTTTAACGTAATTTCTTTTCATCGGTTTTATACGGCATTCATTATTAATTATTTACTTACAGAATCCAATGCCCCTAACACAAAGAATAAGGGAGCATTCCAGTTAATTGCAATTTCGTTGGTTGAATAACTGCATAGCAAATCTACAAAGGATTTTGCAGGTTTTGTACTTCGTTGAACACTTGGGCAATCATTTAACACAACGGTATTTGGCCCCCCAACCAAAAAACCTGGGCAAGGATCTTCGATTCCGTCAGCACCCGACGGACGGTGATGAATGTTCATGACGCGTTTTTGTCCAAAACCTGTTACAAAACAATAAGCCGTGGCATTTCTACCAAGCAAATAGTCAACATCGCCTTGCAAAGCATTAATATACTTTTGGTTATGTGTAAGATTATAGGCAATTATCTTAAGCATTGCCATATTGGCCACATCGGAATTGCTTCCCCATTTAAAGAAATCGAGGCTGATGTTGAAAGGAGAATCCGTTGATTTTTGAATTAATCCATCCACATAACCTATTAAAACTTGCTGTGCCCTAACAGAATAGGTTTTTGCTTTGGGCTTATTGCTTAGCGCAAGCGAAGCGATGCCTAACATGCTGACATTATCCCATGATTGAACCATGGGTTTCTGCTTTTCAATACCAACCTGCGCAAGCAGCTTCATATCGTCTTCAGCCAGACCTAATTCGCATTTGGCCCAAAAGAACTCATCTTCCAAAACCTTATCATCATAAGCCCCTGTAGAAATATCTGTCGGGTTAATGTAGTAGTTGTCAGGATTTTGCTTGGCCCATAGATATGCTTTTTGGGCAGCCTGCAAACAATGTTTTGCTAGTTGCTGTAATTCTTTTGATTCCTCCTCCTCCAGAACACGATAAGCCATGGCCATGGTAGCTGCAAAATCAAGCGAAGCTGCAGTTGATTTGGCTACTACATAGCGTGCATCGGTAGCTTGATGCGGCATTACAAAATCGCAAAAAGTTTTATTGGTAAGCTTGTGATAAACACCACCATCCTCGGGATCTTGCATGGTAAGCATCCAACGGATATTTTCCAACAATTCATCCAGCACATCCGGAATAGTGTTGGAACTTTCGGGTATGTTGCTGTTTAGGTTTTTGCAGTAATCGGGATATAACTGATAGAATAATAGCAAGGTATAAGTAGTAATGGCGCTGTTTACAATGTACTTGTTGTAATCGCCGGCATCGTACCAGCCACCAGGGCTTTTAAGTATGCTGCCCTCAGGTCGTAAGCTTGAGGCTGCTGAAGCATGAATAAACACAATCGTATCAGGATGTCCGGCAGGTCTCGCCCATTTGTCCGCAAATTCTTCACTGAGTGCAATTCCAGTCCTGTTCAAATAAAACGCTTTGATGGATGCTTTGGCAATATCGGTATAAATGGATGTACCAATTGAAAAGGGTAAGGAAACGATGGATTTATCTTCCAGTCTTAGTTTATAATCTCCGAGCTCCTTAAAATCAGAGAAATCAACCAAAGAAACACTGTCGCCGGAGTATTCCCAATACCTAAAAGGGCCCGGAGTTCCGGTGAAAACGGTTTTACCACTTTTCACTTCAACTATTTCAAACTTAGTTGACCTGACTTTTAGTAAGGCAACTTTGGGAGACCAAGGATAATAGCCTAATTGATTTACTAGAATTACATCCTCAGTTTTTTCTGGGAGCACAGTACGTTTAAAACTATAAACACAAACTGGCTTTAAGGCAAAGGCCAAAAGCCCAACTAAGAATAAATTACGTAGATTCTTCATCGTTTTTAAGCTTAACCCATTATTACCCTTACGAAATGCTGGGCACCATCATCAAAAATGGGTACCGTATTGTTTGTAGCTAACTCACCATCAACCTCTATTGATTTCACACCTTTTGAAACGCCTTGCGGGTTCTTGATTTCAATTTTGTAGGTTGCGCCCCTAAATTTTCGGGTTATATCAAAACCTTTCCAATCTTTTGGGATACAGGGGTCAATAATAAGGCCCTCGTAATCAGGACGAATGCCAAGTATGTATTGCGTAATGGCATAAAAATTCCAGGCAGCAGTACCTGTTAACCACGAGTTTTTGGCTTCACCTGGTTTTATGGCATCTTTCCCGGCTATCATTTGGGCATACACATAAGGCTCGGTTTTATGCAATTCGCTTTTATCTTCGAGATAAGCCGGGCAAATTTTGCGGAAGTATTCCCAGGCACGGTTTCCATTGCCAAGCATTGTTTCGCCAATCATAATCCACGGATTGTTGTGGCAAAAAATACCAGCATTTTCCTTATAACCAGCAGGATATGTTGATATTTCGCCATATTCTACATAGTAACGTGTAAAAGCTGGGTTATTCAATACAATGCCATGTTCGCAATCGAGGTGTTTTTTTACGGCATCAAGGGCTTTGGATACCATTCCCTCTTCAAGACCAATTTTGGCCATGGAACACCAGCCATTCGATTCGATAAATATTTTGCCTTCAATATTTTCGTGCGACCCTATCTTGCGACCATAATAGTCGTAGGCCCGCAAAAACCATTCGCCATCCCAACCATGGGCTTTAATACTGGCAACCATCGCATCTATGTGGGTTTGTGCTCGGGCTGCTTCAGTAAGATTGCCAATCCGCTTACATAAGCATACATATTCACGGCCATACACCACAAATAATCCAGCAATCATAAGGCTTTCGGCTTGGCTTCCTTCTGATTTATTTTCAGTTGTTTGGAAGGATTCATTAGGATCGGTCGAGAAGCAATTGAGGTTTAAGCAATCATTCCAATCGGCACGGCCAATTAATGGCAGGCCATGAGGCCCAAGATTAGTAAGTACATGGTCAAAGGATACCGTAAGGTGGTCAAAAAGTGGACGAGCCAGGGTTTCATCGTTATCAAATGGAACCATCTCCTGCAAAATTTCAAAGTCACCCGTTTCCTTAATATAAGTTATCGTTCCTAATATCAACCACATAGGATCATCGTTAAAACCTCCACCAATATCGTTATTCCCGCGCTTTGTCAAGGGTTGATATTGATGATAACATCCGCCATCGGTAAACTGGGTTGAAGCGATATCAATAATACGTTGACGGGCCCGCTCAGGAATTTGGTGGACAAAGCCAATAAGATCTTGATTAGAATCGCGGAAACCCATGCCCCTGCCAATGCCGCTTTCAAAGAAAGAAGCCGAGCGCGAAAAACAGAATGTAATCATACATTGGTACTGGTTCCAAATATTCACCATTCGGTTCAGCTTCTCATCACCCGAATCAACCGTGAATACATTTAAAAGCTTATCCCAGTATGCTTTCAGTTCATCAAAGGCCTTGTCCACTTTTTGAATGGTATCAAAACTCGAAATTACCTTCTTTGCCTTCGTCTTATTGATGACACCCTTGCTTTTCCATTTTTTATCTGGCTCATTTTCAATGTAACCCAACATAAAGACAAGGTTTTTTGATTCGCCGGGCTTCAATTCAATTTCGAGGTAATGCGAAGCAATGGGCGACCACCCAAGCGCAACTGAATTGTGAGGCGCACCCTGTTGTACGGTTTGGGGCTCATCAAATCCAT
The DNA here is from genome assembly GCA_964552325.1 of uncultured Bacteroidales bacterium. Lineage (GTDB taxonomy): Bacteria > Bacteroidota > Bacteroidia > Bacteroidales > TTA-H9 > CAZKCK01. The sequence continues at coordinate 2,241 of CAZKHA010000121.1, read as the reverse complement.
TGTACAGCCCGAAGAAGGTCTCACGATCGGTGTCAAAACCTTTAATCTTCTCATTTACTGAATAGAATGCATAGTGGTTACGCCGTTCCTTGTATTCAGTTTTATGATAAATAACCGAATCTTCAACCTCCACTTCACCCGTTGAAAAGTTTCGCTGGAAGTTTTCCATATCAGCGGCAGCATTCCATAAGCTCCACTCGATAAACGAGAAAAGCTTCAATTTTTTGACCACCAATGAATTATTGGTAAGCGTAAGCTTTTGAACTTCAGCCCAGGTTTTGAGCGGTACAAAAAATAGGACCTTTGCCGTTATACCATTTTTAATGCCTTGGATACTTGTATAGTTCATGCCATGCCGGCATTCGTAGCTATCGAGCGGTGTTTTGCAAGGTTTCCAGCCTGGTGACCATATCGTTTCTTCATCTTTTATATAAAAATATCGGCCACCACTATCCATGGGCACATTGTTATACCTATAACGAGTTAATCGCCTGAATTTGGCATCCTTATAAAAAGAATACCCACCTGCAGTGTTTGAAATAAGTGAAAAGAAGTCTTCATTACCTAAATAGTTGATCCATGGCCAAGGTGTTTGTGGATTGGTTATCACATACTCCCTCTGTTGATCATCAAAATACCCGAATTTCATGTAATTTTATTTTAAAAGTAATACTTTTATTAACGTATTGGTTCACTGGCTCTACGGTGGTTCAATTCAATGGTTATGGCATCCATTTTATTTTGGGTTAATGGGTACAACGTCATTACACCTGCAGCCAGCAAGGCAACAACAGCCGGAATCCAACTCATGAGCATGATGATACCCGGTATTGCTCCATGAATTGAAGCCGTACTTTGCCCATCGTACTTGAAGGCTGACAACACCATGCCAATAATGGCACCGGCAATACCGCCGCCAAACTTGGTAGCAAACGAGCCCGCCGAATAAACCAAGCCTGTGGCCCTGCGCCCATTTGTATATTCGGAATAATCGGCAGCATCGCCTAGCATGGCAAAGAAAAGGGTTGGGAAAATGGCAGCGGCAAATTCCGAAACCATCCCTATGGCAAATATCAGCGTATAATCTTTTGGCCCACAGAAAACGAACAAAGCATTAACGATGGCTGAAAACACCAAGGCGTAAATAAAGAGGTTGCGTTTACCAAGTTTTTTGCCTAAAGGCCCAGTTACCATTGCGCCGGCAATTGAAGCCAGCATTAGTCCTACTAAAAACGAACCTGCCAACAATTGGTTATTAAGGTAATGTGCAAAATAAATTACCACAATACCCTGTTTTATAGAGTTATACACATTAAAAAGCAATCCAATGATTAAAAGCACCAGCCAAGGGCGATTCTTCATTAAATCAACCAGATCCTTTTTAAGGTTCGTTTTTTGATCCTTGGGTGGCAATACACGTTCGCGAGTTGTATAAAAGGTAAGGAACATGAACAAGGAAAGAAATGCTGACATTAGGTAGATGGAGTAACTATATCCTTTTTTTTGATCAATGACCGAAATCTTGTCTGCAGTAAGGTTTTCATCGCCACTAACCAAAAAATTCGCATTTGTACCAGCCTTCATCGAAAGACTTACAGCGTTTAAGGGCTTAAAAGTTGCGCTATCTGTTTTATCTGTTATTTGGCTAAATACTGCGATGCCATTTTTGGTCTTAATACTAAGGTTTTCAACATCTTTAGCCACGGTAACGGTTACATAGAATTTATCATCTTGCAGCTGTGTGAGTTGTACTTGCGGATTAACATTACCAAATTGCGTAACCAAGTACAATAATGCGCCCTGAACTAACATTCCTCCAGCAAACGCTCCAACCATTCGGTACGAACCCATAACAGTCCGTTCCTTATCATCACCCGTAATAACGGCCATAAGTGCACCATAGGGTATATTATTGGCCGTGTAAATGAGCGTAAACAGAATGTAAGTTACATAAGCATAGATAATTTTTCCAGTGGAACCCAAATCAGGCGTAGTGAACATTAAGGATAATACGATACCTAAAGGAATGGCAGTCCAAAGTATCCAGGGACGAAACTTGCCGTATTTGGTTTGGGTCCTATCGCCAATAATACCCATCAAAACATCGGTAACTCCATCGCTAAAGCGGGTTATCAACATAAGCAATCCCACGGCCACGGGGCTTATGCCAAATACGTCGGTGTAAAACACAAACAGAAACGTGGCCACACCTCTCCAGGCAATATTTGCGGCTCCATCGCC
>CAZKHA010000120.1:0-10791 GCA_964552325.1 uncultured Bacteroidales bacterium | reverse complement strand
GCTAGGCAGAGGTCTGCAAAACCTTGTACAGCGGTTCGAATCCGCTCGAAACCTCCACAGAAGGTCGCTCTAGGGCGGCCTTTTTTATTGCTGGGCTGCACTGTTGGCAATAATTTAGAAGTAGGATAAATAGTGCAAAGGCTCACCGTAAAAGCAACAAACGCGATTCAGCAAGCAGTACCTGATGAAGCCAAAAATAAAGGATTAATGCTTAAACCCCGCCAAACAAAAACTTATAAACGATTTTCTTTTAACAACTGCTTAACCTTCAGTTTATCAACAGCAAGTTGCTTGCTCAGTTCTTCGAGTGTGGCAAACCTAACCTCATCGCGAATGCGATCGATAAAATAAACCGTGAGGCATTCCCCGTAAATATCCTTGTCAAAATCAAAAATATTTACTTCCACTGCAAAACGCAAATCATTGATGGTAGGCCGTATGCCGATGTTGCTCATTCCATCGTAAACATTGCCATTCCATTCTACCCGTGAGGCATACACACCGTTGGCTGCTATAAGCTTGAACTTATCGTCGGTTTCGATATTGGCCGTTGGGAAACCCAATTGATGGCCTATACGGTTGCCATGCACCACCAAACCGGTGATGGAATATTCATAGCCAAGCAAGCGGTTAGCTTCGCGAATAAACCCTCCGTTTAAAGCTTGCCTGATACGCGTGGAGCTAACTTGAACACCATCTATTAAAAACTCATCAACCTCTTCTACCCCAAAGCCGTATAATTTAGCCATTTCAATCATGCTGTCGTGGCTACCTTGGCGGTGGGCACCAAAACGATGATCATAGCCTATAACCAAATGCGCAGCCTGAATCTGGTCAACAATAACTTCTTTGATAAAATCCTGCCAAGGGGTTTTTGCAAATTCCAGCGTAAAGGGCAACACAATCAAATGTTGTACACCGGCCTTTTGGAGGTGCTCATATTTTCGTTTTGCGATATTGATAAGTCTAACCGCTTTATCATTGGGTGTTAGCACCATACGAGGATGTGGATCGAAGGTAACCACCACCGATTCGCCGCCTTTTTCGTGGGCTACCTGGTTTAAGCGTGCTATAATTTGCTGATGACCCAAATGAACCCCATCAAAGGTGCCTACGGTTACCACAGGACATTTTACATGCCTGAAATCATGTATGTTATTATAGATTTTCAACAGCTAGAGCCTAATTAGGCCAATTGGTTTTCTACTAAATACTCGGCAATTTGTACGGCATTGGTAGCCGCACCTTTGCGCAGGTTATCCGAAACAATCCACATGTTTACACACTTCTCTCGTGATTCATCGCGGCGGATACGACCCACAAACACCTCGTTTTTCCCTTCGGCGAAAAGCGGCATCGGGTAAACGTTGTTTGCCACATCATCCTGAACCACTATACCTTGGGTATTATCCAATAGGGTGATAAGTTCCCCTAAGTCAAAATCGTGTTCAAACTCAACATTCACAGCTTCGCTATGGCCGCCCAAAACCGGAACCCGAACAACCGTGGCGGTAAGTTGTATATTCTCATCGCCAATAATTTTGCGGGTTTCGTGCACCAATTTCATCTCTTCTGTTGTGTAGCCATTATCAAGAAATGAACCCCCGTGTGGAAAGATATTCAAAAAGATTTGATGAGGATAGGCCATAGGACCCTGCTGCTGGTTAAGTTCGTTTTCGAGTTGTTCCACGGCCTTTACCCCAGTACCCGTAACGGATTGATATGTTGAAACCACAACGCGAAGGATGCCATATTTTTTATGGAGGGGTGCCAAGGCCATTACCAACTGAATAGTGGAGCAATTGGGGTTGGCAATAATCTTATCGGCACGCGACAGCACATGGGCATTTATCTCGGGAACCACTAAGGGTATTTCTGGATACATGCGCCAAAACGATGAGTTATCAATTACCGTACAACCAACTTCAGTAAAAAGCGGTGCCAATTGACCCGAAGCAGTAGCCCCTGCCGAAAACAAAGCAATTTGCGGGTGTGCAGCAATGGCTTCGTGTGCACTAACCACCGAATACTCGCGCCCCATAAACACAAGCTTGGCTCCTATCGACCTTTCAGAGGCTACGGGTATTAATTCCCAATGGCGAAACACTTCCGATTCTTCCAAAACCTTTAGCATGACACTACCCACCAAACCGGTGGCTCCAACAACTGCTATCTTCATAAATCAATGGTTTTTTTCAAAAATGGAGTAAGATATAATAAAGCGTGCAAAATTACTATATTTACCGCAAAAATAACTTGCCGTTATGTGGAAGATTTGTACTAAGAGAATGCACAAGGTTGCCCTGGTGTTCGGCATTATTGGGTTGCTCTTGCCCACAACATGCCTCCATGCCCAATTGTTCGATAATTTTTCGGACGGAAACTTCACCCAAAACCCAGTTTGGGAGGGTTCGACAAGCATGTTTATGGTGAATGCTGCACAGCAGTTGCAGCTAAACGCCCAAGGCGAATCGGTTGAATGGCTAACCTCAATCCAAAACAGAATTACCAATACTCAATGGACTTTTTGGGCCAAACTCGGGTTTAGCGGTTCTGCGAATAACCAAGCAAAGGTTTACCTAGCCGCTGATCAAGCCAACCTTAACGGACCACTAAACGGTTACTACTTGCAACTTGGCGAAGCAGGCTCAAACGACGCGCTGGAACTTTTTAAACAAACTGGCACTACAAGCCAAAGCATCTGCCGTGGTACTGAAGGCCTTATTGCCACAGCTTTTGAGCTAGGCATTAAAATAACTTGCAGTCCTCAGGGGCAATGGCAGCTTTATGCCGATGTAAATGGTGGCAACAACTACCAGTTTCAGGCTTCAGGAAACGACAACACGCTTAGCACTAGCCAAAATTTTGGGGTTTGGTGTAAGTTTACGGCTAGCAATGCCAGCAAGTTTTATTTTGATGATTTTTCGGTAAGCGAGCTCCAAGCCGATGTAACACCACCAGCCATTCAAAGCCTTATGGCAACCACTAACACAACCCTGGATTTGCTGTTTACCGAGGCTGTTCAAAACTCGCAAGCCATTAACACGCTCAACTATAGCGTTTCACCTCAAATTGGGCACCCTAATTCGGCGGTGCAAGATATGCAAAACCCAAGCAAGATTACTCTTACATTTCTAAACAGTTTCAATGGTGGAGCTACCTATAAGCTGTTTATTGATTCGGTATCTGACCAATCCGGAAATAAAGCTATTGGTTTGCAACAATCATTTAGTTGGGTTCAAGCACAAGCATATAATATAGTAATAAACGAGCTAATGGTTGATCCCGACCCTACAGTTGGCTTGCCAAATCTTGAATACCTTGAGCTTTACAACCGCAGCCAAAGCCCCATAACACTTACGGGCTGGAAGCTTAAAGCCGGAACCTCCTTAAGGGCAATACCCGACTGCAGCATTGATGCAGGAGGCTACCTGATCTTGTGCAAACCCGAAGCCGTAAGCGAACTCAGCACCTATGGACAAGCTATTGGTGTAAACTCATTTTCGTTGACCAACACCGGAATGTCATTACAGCTCCTGGATCAACAGGGCCAAGTAATTTCGCGGGTTAGCTATACCGATGCGTGGTACCAGGATCCCAATAAAAACGATGGTGGTTGGGCGTTGGAACAACTAGATCCCTCGGCCGTTTGCCTGGGAATGAATAATTGGAAAGCATCACAAGATGTAAAAGGAGGCACGCCCGGAGCCATCAACTCGGCAAACACCAGCGTAAACACCCCTCCCGAATTGAAAAACATAGTAATTACGGGTGAAGCCAGCCTTCGTTTAGAGTTTAATCAGGGCATGGATAGCACCGCAATTTGCAATTTGACAGCCTACTCCGTTAATCAAGACATGGGAAATCCTCTAGTTGCGTTGGCAGAAACCAATCCCACCCAAATCCTAAGTTTGGAATTTGCCACCGCTTTTCAAGCCGGCAAAAACTACACCTTGACGCTTACAACCAACCTGCCTAATTGCCAAGGCACAAGCCTTGAGGCAGGTAGTAGCATTAACTTCTCCATACCATCGCCGGCAACTATAAACGATGTGATTATTACCGAGATAATGGCCGATCCACAGCCGCCCGAGGGACTACCTCCCTACGAATACCTTGAGTTGTTTAATCGATCGAACCACAGCATTAGCCTAGATGGGTGGAGCCTTTGGTTGGGCGACTCGCCAAAGGTTATAACAGGCACAACCCTAAATGCTGGTGAATACCTGATCGTTGCCCACCAGGAAGCCGAGCCAAGCCTTTCGCCCTTTGGAAAATTTTATGGGCTTTCATCGTTTTCGATTACCAACAGCGGCATGGGCATAGCCCTTCGCAACGCATCGAACCAGGTGATATCTTGGGTTGATTATACTGACAAATGGTTTGGTGATTCACCTAAAAAGAATGGAGGATGGGCAGCGGAATTGGTTGATGTACAAAACCCATGCATGCATGATGGCAACTGGCTAGCATCGGAAGATGCTTCAGGAGGAACACCCGGGCTGGAGAACTCGGTACAGGCACAATTAGCCGACACAACAAAACCTTTTATGACGCATGTAAGCATCCTCAGCCCCGAGCAAATTATACTGCACTTCAGCGAACCCATGGACAGCATTACGCTTTGCCAAACGGAAAACTTTACTTTGACAAACGGTCTGCAAAGCCCGAGTATGACTTGGCCCGGTGGATATCGCAACACACAGGTAATCTTACTTCTGCAACAAGCCCTAAGCGAATCAACCCGCTATGGTATAAAAGTTAAGCAAAACAGTTTGTCCGATTGTGCCGGCAACTTATTAAGCGACACCACCACTAGTTGGTTTGGGTTACCATCCGTGCCTACGCCAGCAAGCGTTATCATTAACGAGTTGCTAACCAACCCTACCGAAGGAGGCAGCGATTTTGTGGAATTGATGAATGCCACCGAATCAATAATTGACTTGGCTGATGTGGCACTCACCTATCAATCACTTACTTCGAGTGCCGACCCCAAGACGATTTTTTTACCAACATTCTTGCTACTGCCTGGCCAACATTATTGCTTAACCAAAGACCCGAAAGCCGTGAAGGAACAGTACCTCTGCCCAAAACCCGGCAACTTAGTACAGATAGATGAATTGCCAGATTTTACGAGCGACAGTGGTATTATCATCCTCACCTACAAGCCCGATGATGCAATAGAACTCGACCTCTTGAGATATAGCATTGGCATGCACGATCCATTTTTAAATATGCAGGACGGGGTTTCGCTAGAACGCATCCATCCCAAACGGCCCACAAAAGATGCCACCAATTGGCATTCGGCAGCCCAAAGTGCTGGTTTTGGAACCCCAACCGGACAAAACTCGCAGTACACCGAAAATCCGGTTACAAACGGAAGACTAAGCGTGTCACCCGAAATATTCTCACCTGATAATGATGGCATTGATGATGTAGCTACCCTCAGCCTTGAGGTTAAGGAAGCCGGGTTTACTGCCAATATACGTGTGTTTGATGCACATGGGCGTCCTGTTCGGCATTTAGCCAAAAACATGCTGCTTGGCACGTCTAATTTACTATCATGGGACGGACTTACGGATGATCGGCTGCGAGCGCCTATAGGAATTTATATTCTGGTGGCCGAATTATTTGATGCCACAGGTCAAACAGAGATGCTAAAAACCACAGTGGTAGTGGCTTATATGTTATAAGGATTTTGAATAATTACGAAAACCCTTGATATGCAATTCTAACCCGGAAACTTCGGTATTAGGACCCTGCTCAAGGTCTTCACCTATCGAGTTACGCTAGTTTTTCGATCTTTTCGGGATTCAGTCGTTTGCTGATAATTCCTTAAATGTTTTATCACACTTCCTTCAAGAATGTTTTTTTCGCTTTTAATAGTCACCCATAACACCCTCTCCCATCCTAACCAGCTACTAAATCAAATAGCAGCAATGATTTTGCAGCTTAATCAAAAAGAACCTGCAAGAAAAGAAACTGAAGCACCCCAAGCAAACAGCTTTCCTGAACCCATCAAAAACGAAAACGAAGTAGGCAGAAACGAGCCCTGCCCTTGTGGAAGAGGAAAGAAATGTTGTGGGTAGCAGAAATAAAAAGCGTTTACCTTGCAGCTTATTCAGGCAAGCTTGGGCAAAAACAGGAAACAATGCCCCGTGGTGCCTAAACCTTAATTTTTATACCACCATTACCTATAAAAACCTTGGATAATATGGTCGCTGCTCAAATTGCTTCCTTGCATGCCTCGCAAAATCCTTGTACTTTTGCCCTCGGTTTTTTGGCCCCGTAGTTCAGCTGAATAGAACGTAAGATTCCGGTTCTTAAAGTCGGGGGTTTGAATCCCTCCGGGGTCACAACCTAAACCCATCTAAGTTACCTTTAAAACTTGGGTGGGTTTTTTTGTGCGTGTAAAATTCTGTTAACGAGCCTTTTCCAAGGAATCTGTTTTAGCATAATTGGTTCACAAGCGCATCAGCCAATCCATATCAAAACATGTATGTGCCAGCGTTTGTGTATAGTGTCTCAAGGCAACTGGCTCTTGGGGTGACAAAAACACACTTCTAAGAATCGCGGTGTTCACAGAAATCAAATATAATTGGTTTTCAACACTTTTAAGAACACTCAAGCCAAAAATTTTTTCCATTGCACCGAATAACAGCTTGCACGACAAAAAAACCCGCCAACGTGGCGGGTTGCAAGTAATGAAAAAGGATTTAGAAAGAAAAGGCTTGGGTCTTCTTCAACTTTCGTTTCGCGCCCAAACCTTTTTATCAAAAATTCATCAAGCGATAAAGGTTTTACAAAGCCATGGTTTTGTCAACCATCACCTTGAACCTGTAATTTATTTCAGGATTCCCATCTCTTTTCCAACCTTCGTAAAGGCGGCGATTGCTTTATCGAGGTGTTCGGTTTCGTGAGCGGCTGAAATTTGAACGCGTATGCGGGCCAAACCCTTAGCTACCACTGGATAATAGAATCCGATAACGTAAATGCCTTCCTGTAATAAACGTGCGGCAAAGTCCTGCGAAAGCTTAGCATCATATAGCATTACAGCAATAATGGCGCTTTGGGTAGGTTTGCAGTCAAATCCTGCTTCAATCATTTTTTGTGAGAAGTAGGCCGTATTGGCATGTAGTTTATCTTGCAAGGTGTTGGTTTCGCTCATCATCTCAACCATCTTAATGCCAGCAGCGGCCACCATTGGGGGCAGTGAGTTGCTGAACAAATAAGGACGTGAACGCTGACGCAGCATATCAATCACTTCTTTCTTGCCCGTGGTAAATCCACCGATGGCACCTCCAAAGGCTTTGCCCAAGGTTCCGGTAATAATTTCAATCTTGCCTTTTAGGTCGTGCAATTCAGTAACCCCACGGCCGGTATGGCCAACCACACCTGCCGAGTGCGATTCGTCAACCATAATCATGGCATCGTATTTACAAGCCAGCTCATAAATCTTATTCAAAGGAGCCACGTTGCCATCCATGCTGAATACGCCATCGGTAACAATTAAGCGGTAACGCTGGCTCTGTGCTTCTTTTAGGCGCTCTTCCAACTCGGCCATATCGGCATTGGCATAGCGGTAGCGAACAGCTTTGCAAAGCCTAACGCCATCAATAATAGAGGCATGGTTCAATGCATCGCTAATAATGGCATCGTTTTCGCCCAACAAAGGTTCAAACACACCGCCATTGGCATCAAAACAAGCAGCATACAAAATGGTGTCTTCGGTTCCAAAAAACTCAGCAATCTTGGCTTCCAGTTCCTTGTGAACGTCGGTAGTGCCACAAATAAAGCGTACCGACGACATCCCGTAACCATGGCTATCCATCATTTGCTTGGCAGCATCAATCAATTGTTGGTTGTTGCTGAGGCCTAAATAGTTGTTAGCGCAAAAGTTCAACACTTTCTGACCGCTGTTAACGGTAATTTCAGCACCTTGTGGGCTTACAATAATGCGTTCGTTCTTGTATAAGCCAGCTTCTTTAATGCCAGCCAATTCTTTTTGAAGAAATTCCTGAAACTTGGTGTACATTCTAAAATGGTTTTATGGTTTATAAAATGGTTGTTCTATCAAGGCTGCAAATATACCAATTTCCTTGTTATTCATTTCACAACAGAAATGATTTTGAAAGTTTTGCGCAGCAGTGTTTTAAGCTCCCATGGAGGTTTAGGCTTGTTGCGATAGGCTTCGGATATCATCAATCCTTCCAAAAACCTCAAGCACATCGCCTTTTTGAAGTATTTCATCTGGCTGCACAAACCCCAACACGTTGTAAGCATTCACCTTTACGCCCAAAAGATTTCGCGAAACGATCCTACGTTTTATGGTAATTAACATCAAGTTATGCCTTGTGGTGAATCCGGCTTCTTTAACGGGAATCCCCTCATAAATGCTGGGCAATGTGATCTCTGCAATGCGAAACGGGCCTTGCGCACCCGAAAAATGAACGATGTTTCCATATTCAATCCTTCCCAAAAACATGGCTGCTGCCTCTGCTTCGGGCGATAAAATTTCATCGACCCCAATGGCTTCTAGAACATTTTCATGAAGCTTTGATATAGAACGGCTTACCAATCGATTAACCTTTATCTGTTTTAGGTTGGCCGTCGTAAAAACCGATGCCCCAAAGTCTTCGCCAATGGCAACCACCACCATGTCGGCTTCCTTTAACGGCAACGTCTTAAGGGCTGTTTGATCCGTTGAGTCAAGGCAAATGGTATTGGTAAACCTGTTGCGCCACATTTCGACCCTGCTCATATTGTTATCAATACCAAGAACTTCGTGCCCCGCGTTTGTAAGCATTCCGCCAAGTTCTGATCCAAAGTTTCCCAATCCAAAGATTATAAATTTCATAGCTAAAGCGTTAAGTGATAAGGATGTTTTCGTGGGTAAGACGGTAAAGATGGCTGCTTTGCTTACCCTGTTCAACAAACGACTTGAAAAACGTCAGTATGCCAATCCTGCCAACAATCATGCACACGATAAGCACTATCTTGGAACCAATACTCAAATCTTGGGTTATTCCAAGCGATAAGCCTGTGGTACTAAAGGCCGAAACAGTCTCAAATATTACAGCAACAGCTTTCAAATCAGGTTCAAAAAACAATATCAGGATGCTTGCCGTAAAAATAAGAGCTAATGAAAGCAAAACAATTGAAAAAGCTTTGCTAATGGAATACTGTGAAATTTCGCGACCCGAAAACTGCACATTGTCACGGCCTTTTATCATCGAAAGCACATTCATTAACGCCACTGCAAAGGTGCTGGTTTTGATGCCGCCCCCAGTTGAACCTGGCGAAGCACCAATCCACATCAGAAGCATCACAAACATGACCATCGGAAGGCTCAGCGATTCCAAATTAAATGTGTTGAAACCGGCAGTGCGCGAAGTAACTGCCAAAAAGAAAGCATGCGAAAGCTTTCCGCCATCTGTTATATCTTTAAAGGCTCCATTATAACCCGCGAAAAAAAGAACAATTGTACCTGTAACCAACAAGGCCATTGTGGTATAGAAAACAAGCCGGGAATTTACATTCACCACTTTTGGCCGGTTGATACTTCGCTGCCCGCCGAGGAACCGCAGCAAGTTTCTGTATTTATGCTTCGTGTACTCATAAATGTTTAACAGCAAAGGGAACCCCAGCCCGCCAAGTATAATAAGCCCAGCTACACCATTATGCAGAAAGTAATTGAATTTCACACCTGTATCGGCTAATCCATTGGGCAGGGTTGAAAAACCAGCATTGCAAAATGCTGAAATGCTATGAAAAACCGAAAACCAGATAAGGCTAAGGTTATCCGGATAAAGCTCCCGAACTGACCAGTAGATAAGCACGGCACCGATTGCCTCGATGGTGAAGGTAAATAGAAGAATTTTGGATATGGTCTTGATGATTCTACTCATCTGGTCTTCGTTTACAAAGTCCTTCATTACAGTTTGTGATCCAAACGAAGCCCCTTCCCTAAAAAAAATTGCGAAAAAGCTTGTAAACGTCATGATGCCAAGGCCACCAATCTGAATCAAAATTAATATAACGGCCCTGCCAAGCCCTGTAAACGTGCTCGCTGTATCCACAACTATCAAACCGGTTACGCATACAGCGCTGGTTGAGGTAAAGATGGCATCAATGGGATGAATTCCGTTGACGGTGGCTTTTGGCAGCATCAACATGCCACTACCTGCCAGAATTACAAACACAAAACCCGTTGTAAGCAAGGCAGCCGGATTAATTTTTTTCGTAAGCAAGCGTTGAACCTTTCCTGAAACGTCAACCCAGAACACCGCATGAAACACAACATAATAAACCAAGGGTGTATCGATAAAACCCAGCCATCGCCAGAACGCTGAATCAGGGAAGGGCGGATAGCGCAGCAGCAAAACAAACAAAAGAAAAACTGACAACAGCGAATACTGCAAGAAACTCAAGTGAAAACGTCGCTTATCCTTAAAATCATGCATTAACAATACAATGCTGCTAAACAACAATATGGGCAACATAATGCCCCAAACCTCTGCCCTAAAATTGTAAAACCCACCTAGATGTTGAAAACCAATATCATACACTGACATGCATACCACGGCAAATGCTGCAATTAATCGCAAACTACTTGCAATTGCTGTTAAAACCCTTAAGGCATCTCCCAAAAAAAAGAAGAGTTTGAGCCGTATTACTTTGTATTGGGTAATAACGGCTTTTTTAGATTTGGTTTTACTTAAGAGTTTCTTTAAAAGCATACGCAAATATAGTTATTAGCTACCAACAACATCGCTAAAGCGCCAACCAAAA
>CAZKHA010000119.1:0-10807 GCA_964552325.1 uncultured Bacteroidales bacterium | reverse complement strand
TGAACTTGATTCCTCACACCTTCCTTATTAACGGTAAAGGAGAAATAGTTTGGCAGCACACCTCGTTTACCGAAGGCAGTGAACTAGAACTGATTGAATTAGTACGAAAACTGAATAAAGGCGAAGAAGTTAAATAAGCTGCTCACAAGGATTTAAGCCAATTTATATGAAAAAAATTGCACTAATAGGAATTATTGGGTTGTTTTTTTGCACCCAACATCTTGGGCTTCAGGCTCAGGATTTTATTAAACAAGCTCAGGTTCATGGAAATTTTCAAGCCGATGCCCAATACTACAGGACTGATAGCACCTTGGGAATATCAGACTCATCAATTAATGGCAAACGATTGGGAATGAATGGCTTTGGAAACATTGTGTACTCATATGCCAACTTTACTGCCGGTTTAAGGTTCGAATCCTATATGACTCCAATGGCAGGTTTCTCATCAAATTACGAAGGATCTGGCATTCCTTACTGGTTTGCAACCTATACAAATGATGATTTGGAAGTAACCTTAGGCCATTTTTACGAACAATTTGGGTCGGGTATGGTCTTAAGGTCCTATCAAGAGTGGAGCCTGGGATATGATAATTCCATCAACGGAATAAGAGCTAAATATTCACCTACTAAAGGCATTAGTTTAAAAGGAATCATTGGTCATCAGCGCGATTATTGGGTCCCTTATGAAAGCGGTAACCGGGGTATTATACGGGGTATTGATGCTGAAATATCTCTAAATGAAACTTTTACAGCTTTGGCTGAGTCAAAAACCAATATCATTCTTGGAGGAAGCTTCGTTAGCAAATACGAAAAGATGACCACCAAAACGCTTATTCGTGAAATTGGTGAGGAAGGGGGATTTGAGGTGTATGAGTATAAACTACCCCAAAACGTTGGTGCTTATGCAGGCCGACTAAACTTGATACATGGTGGATGGAATTTTATGACCGAATATGCCCGCAAGATGAGCAATCCATCGGCCCTTAACAATTATATATACCGCCAAGGGCAAGGTTTATATTCAGTGCTTAGCTATTCCCAAAAAGGAATCGGCATTGAGCTTTCGGCCAAACGCATTGATAATATGGGGTTTAAGTCAAGAATGACCGAGAAAGATAATATCCTCGACATTAACTTTTTACCACCATTAACATTCCAGCATCATTATAGCCTAGCCAGTATGTATCCATACGGGACACAACCTAATGGAGAATTCTCCATACATGGCGGGTTGGAATATACGATCAAAAAAAATTCAGCGCTAGGAGGAAAGTATGGCACAACCATCGAAGCCTCTTATACCTTGGTTAATTCCATAAAAAAAGAACAGATTTCAGCAAATATTCCTATCGACTCAACGGGGACTGAAGGATACACCTCTCCCTTTTTTAGCTTTGGGGACCAAAAATTTTATGAAGATTTAAACATCCAGATTCAGAAGAAAATCTCTTCGGAACTTAAGCTTATACTTGCTTACCTTAATATTGTGTACGATAAGGATGTAATAGAAGGTCATACGAATGAGTATGGAAAAATCTATTCGAACATAGGTATCCTTGATATGACCTACAAATTCGATAAATCGAAAAGCCTGAGAATGGAATTGCAAGGTCTATTTACCAAACAGGATAAAGGTAATTGGGTTGCTGCTACAGCAGAGTTTACGGTTGCTCCAAAATGGGTTTTCTCAGTACAAGACGAGTATAATTATGGAAACGAAAATAAAGCTAACCGTTTACATTACTTCAACGTGGCTGCAGCTTATACTAAAAACACAACACGAATTGCTTTAAGTTATGGCCGACAACGCGAAGGATTGTTATGTGTTGGTGGTGTTTGTAGGTATGTGCCTGCTGCTAATGGCATTACCTTAACTTTAACGAGTAGTTTTTAACCTGAAAGACCTTGATTATGAAAAAAATATTGGCATCGGTATTTGTACTAGCAAGTTTGATTCTTGCCATGCAATCGTGTGATAAAATTGAAGAGCCTTATCTAGAATTAGTACGTGTTGATACCAGTGGGGGTACAACTGCTGGTAAACGTGTTATCATTCTTGAAGAATTTACAGGCCATAAATGTGTAAACTGCCCCGAAGCTGCCCTGTTAGCCCACAACCTCAAACTGGCAAATAATGGTCAAATTGTTTTGGTATCAATACATGCTGGATACTTTGCAACTACTGATGCTACAGGCCATTACACCACCAATTTAGCAACTACGGAAGGTGAGGAGATTAACAGCTATTTTGGTGTTTTAAGTAACCCTGCTGCTACCATTAATAGGAACAACTTTTCAGGAAAGAAAATTCTTACCCCAGATAAATGGGAATCGGCCATTACCGAAGAACTAGCCAAGGAACCCGAGGCAAACCTAGAAATTGAAACATCGTACAATACCACTTCGCGTAACCTAAGCATTGTGGTTAATAGTGAGTTTATTAAAGCTGTTACAGGCGATATTTTGCTTAGTGTAGGGATTACCGAATCAAACATAATTGCCGCGCAAAAAAACAACAATTCTTCGGTAGGAACCACACCAGATATCTTGGATTACAGCCACCAACATGTTTTACGTGCTATGGTAAATGGCACTTGGGGGCAAACCGTTAAAACGGGAGGTGCAGCTGTTGGCGATAAAACAACTAGCGAGCTTTCGTATGTATTGCCCGAAGGTTGGAATCATGCCAATTGCGCTGTTTTCGCCTATCTCTCATATGCCAATGGAACCATCAAATATGTTGTTATTCAAGCTGCTGAGAAAGAGTTGGCAGAATAATTATTGAAAATTAGATACCTATGATAAATAAACTCAAATTTGCCTCCCTTCTCATGCTGTTATTGGCAGTTCAGGGAGTTTTTGCTCAGGTTTTAGAACCCGTAAAATGGTCGTTTTCTACTAAAGAACTTCCGAATAATGAAGCGGAAGTGATTTTTACTGCCAAAATCGAAAAGCATTGGCATCTGTATTCACAGTTTGTTCCCGAGGGAGGACCAATTGCTACCTCCTTCAAATTTACCCCTTCAGCTGATTACAAGCTTATAGGAAAGGTTGTAGAGCCCAAAGCAATAACCGAGTACGATAAAAACTTTGAAATGAATCTGCAGTATTTTAATACAAAAGTATCCTTTACTCAAAAGATTAAACGGCTTAACCCTAAGCCTTTTAAACTAAATGGAGTACTTGAGTTTATGACCTGCGACGATGAAAAGTGCCTACCACCTGCAGAGGTTGATTTCGAGTTTAGTTTTGCCCAAGGCACAGCCTCAACCGAAGTTGCTGATAACACCCCTGCTGCAACCGATACCCAAACCTCCGCCAACCACGATACCATATCTGATCAATCCGATTCAACCCTAAAAGATTCTACATCTGTTAGTATTTCAGCCCAAGGTGGTGCAGAAGACTCAACCAGCCTTTGGACTTTTTTCTTGTTGGCTTTTCTGGGAGGCTTAATCGCTATACTCACGCCCTGCGTATTTCCAATGATTCCGATGACCGTTAGCTTCTTTATGAACGATAGCCAAAACAAGCTCAAAGCCAAGTTCCAAGCCCTTTTTTATGGTTTTTCCATCATCGCCATTTATACGATAATTGGAACTGTTGTAGCCTTTACTCTTGGAGCCAATTTTGCAAACTTCCTAAGCACGCATTGGATTCCTAACGTTTTCTTTTTCATCATTTTTGTGGTATTTGCCGCATCATTCTTTGGTGCCTTCGAAATGACTTTGCCTTCGTGGATGATTAACAAAACAGATCAACAAGCCGATAAAGGTGGTTTATTGGGAGCCTTTTTTATGGCATTTACGCTTGTTCTCGTATCGTTCTCATGCACAGCACCCATCGTAGGAAGTATTCTGGTGGCTGCAGCCAGTGGCGAAGTAATGATGCCCATTGTTGGTATGCTTGGATTTTCGCTTGCGTTTGCGCTACCTTTCACCTTTTTCGCACTTTCGCCTTCGTTAATGAACAAGCTCCCAAAATCAGGCGGATGGTTAAACTCAGTAAAAGTTGTGCTGGGTTTTATCGAATTGGCGTTAGGCCTCAAATTCCTTAGCGTAGCCGATCAAACTTATCATTGGGGTATCCTCGATAGAGAGATATACCTAGCTTTCTGGATTGTTATTTTTGCATTGATGGGCTTCTATCTACTTGGAAAAATCAAGTTTGCCCACGATTCGGATGTGAAACATGTTGGGGTGTTCCGTTTAACGCTGGTAATCATAACATTCACTTTTGTTGTCTATCTAATCCCTGGTATGTGGGGGGCCCCACTCAAGGCGCTTTCAGGTTATTTGCCACCACAAGCCTCACACGATTTTGATATTAATGCTGTTATACGGGATAATGCAAAAATGATTTTACAAACAAATGGTAACCAACCTAATGCCAAAAACAACACAAGCCTTTGCGACGAGCCGCTTTATGCCGACTTCTTGCATTTGCCACATGGCCTGGAAGGTTATTTCGATTATAATCAAGCCCTTGCCTGCGCTAAACAGCAAAATAAACCCATTTTCATCGATTTTACGGGCCATGGCTGTGTTAATTGCCGCGAAATGGAATCAAGGGTATGGTCAGATCCTGAAGTGCTTCGCAGGCTTAAAAATGAATTTGTGGTTGTAGCATTATATGTTGACGACAAAACAGAATTACCTGAAAAAGATTGGGTTACTTCAAAGTATGACGGAAAGGTGAAGAAGACTATTGGAAAAAAATATGCCGATTTTCAAATAGCTCAATTCAATGTAAATGCCCAACCATACTATGTGCTTTTAGATACATCAGGCAAATTGCTGAATAAACCCAAGGCCTATGACCTTGAAGTTGGAAATTTTGTAAAGTTCCTTGATGAAGGCTTAGCAAAATTTAAATCCAAATAAGCGCTACCCCAATTGCATCGGAAGACCTGGGCATATGTCCGGGTCTTTTCATTACCAAACATACTCAGTTAGTACCATGAACCGAAAAGCCAAAGCTGATATCTATCTCCTAATTACGGCCCTTATTTGGGGGCTGGCATTTGTAGCCCAGCGTGTGGGCATGGAGTATATGGGGCCATTCTTTTTTAATGCCCTGCGATTTGCTTTGGGCGCAACTGCCTTATTGCCCATGCTGTATCTTTATAAGCGGTCGGGCAATACAGTAAGCTTTGGCAAACGCAAGCTGTGGATAAGTGGAATTATAGCCGGAAGCTTTCTTTTTGTAGGAGCAAGCTTGCAACAAATTGGCTTGGTTTATACCACTGCAGCCAAGTCAGGGTTTATAACGGGTTTATATGTGGTACTTGTTCCGGTGTTTGGTATCTTGTGGAAACATAAAACCAATTTTGCCACGTGGATGGGCATTGTACTGGCAACTATCGGTTTGTATCTTTTAAGCTTTGAAGGCGATTTCATTGTAAACAAAGGAGATCTATTAGTTTTTCTCGGGACATTCTTTTGGGCTAACCATGTACTTCTTATTGCCAAATACTCGCCTATGTATGATTCATTGTCCCTATCGATTAGCCAATTTTATATTGTGGCGTTTTTTAGTTTGATTGTGGCCTTGTTCATCGAGCCCATCACCTTAAATGCAATTCAAGGAGGATTGATACCAGTGCTATATGGTGGATTAATTTCGGTTGCTATTGCCTATACCTTACAGGTGGTTGCTCAAAAAGACGCCCATCCGGCATACGCATCTATTATCTTAAGCCTTGAAACAGTTTTTGCAGCATTAGGTGGCTGGCTTATGTTAGGTGAAACCATGAATATAAAAGGAATGATAGGCTGCACATTGATGTTTATTGGGATATTGGTAACCCAAGTTCCGGATATTATGAAACTTTACCAATCAAAAAACAACATCCAATAAAAAAGCCCCAGATTATTCCGAGGCATTTTTAAAGGCTTTAAGCACTTATAGAAGTGTTGTTGATAGGGGTTTTACATAAAAACGGATAGTATCCAATAGGTTATAGCAGCCAGCAACATACTTACCGGAATAGTGAGTATCCAAGCCCAAAGCAAATTGATTGTAACTCCCCAACGTACTGCTGTTACGCGTTTGGTTAATCCAACACCCATTATAGCACCAGTTATGGTGTGGGTAGTGCTAACGGGTATTCCGAATGCTTCGGTGCCAAAAAGCAAGGCTGCACCAGCACCTTCGGCGGCAACACCTTCAAAGGGTGTAATTTTAGTGATCTTTCCGCCCATGGTTTTCACAATGCGCCATCCGCCCATCAAAGTTCCTAAACCAATTGCCGTGTAGCACCCGATTACTATCCATTCGGGCAAGTGATGAATTCTGCCATCAACAAGACCAATATGCGCCCATTTAGGGATTAAGGCCGGATCAACTCCATGAAAATAAACCATGAGAGCGGCAGCAATTATACCCATTACCTTTTGTGCATCATTGCCTCCATGTCCCAAGCTAAAAAGCGCCGAAGAAAGCAATTGCAGGCCTTTAAAGATTTTTTCGAGCCGGAAGGGATTGCCATGTTTTACAATATGCAACAACAAGATAGACAACAGATAAGAAAACACCATTCCTAAGAACGGGGCTAAAAAGATAAAGCTCACAATCTTCATGATCTTCTCAGAATGTACGACAGCAAAACCGGCATGAGCTACGGCGGCACCAGCAAAACCACCCACCAAGGTATGCGACGAACTCGAAGGAATGCCCAAATACCAGGTTGCGAGGTTCCAAATGATGGCCGCTACCAAGCCCGAAAGGATTACAGTGAGTGTAATAGCACCCGTATCAACGGTTTTTGCGATAGTGTCAGCCACTTTCAGCTCAAAGATCATATAGGCTATAACATTAAAAAATGCCGCCCACAATACAGCTTGCAAGGGCGTCAATACTTTGGTAGAAACAACCGTGGCAATTGAATTGGCCGCATCATGAAAACCATTGATAAGGTCGAATCCAAAAGCCAGTACAATTATTACAATGAGTAGGGTAAACTCCATTTTAATACGAATTTATGCGTATTTAACTATAATAGTAGAAATTACATCTGCCACATCATCGCAGCGGTCGATGGCTTTCTCAAGGGAGTTCAAAATATCCTTTTTCTTAATCAACTCTACGCCATCAGATTCTGTTTGGAAAATTTTGGCTAAATAATTATAGTTGATTTCATCCGAAGCACCTTCTATCTCGCTGATTTCATGACACAGCTCTTTGTATTTTGACAGAGCCCGTGGGTCGGTTAAGCCATCATAAATGGTATTGATTACATTAGAAGCCTTTACAAGCATACCAGCCATTTCGATGAACTCGGCAGGAACGGTTTTTATGTTGTAAAGCAACAAACGTTTGGCTGTAGTATAGGTCAAATCAACAATGCTATCGGTTTTTGAAACCAGATTGAAAATATCTTCCCGATCGAAGGGTGTGATAAATGTGCTGTTGAGGGTTTTGAAAAGCTTTTTGGTGATGCGATCGCCTTCATGTTCGGCATCCTTTATTTTAGCAACGTATTCATTTCGTTTCTGCTGATCGGGTTCATTAACCATTTGAAGCAACAAATTTGAAGTGAACACCAAATTGTTGGAAGCTTCTTTGAATAAAGGAAAGAACTTACCTTCTTTCGGTACCAGGAATTGGAAAAACCTATCGATTTTCATAAAAATTTAAGTTATTTGATTTCAATCTATGATTCCTGATGCAAAGATACGAACTATAAAAAAAGGGAAACCTGCACTTGATAACTTTTAACAACACTCACAACTATCTGAATTACAGATAATATTGATGAATGCCGCATAAATATCAAGTGCAGGCTTATATTAGAAAACCCGGTTTCAGCCTTTATTTTATCGTGGCAGGGCTTTCAGTGTTTTCAACGGGGACCTGATGTTCTTTCTTGTGCGGTGTATGAGGATTCCAACCAACAATGCCCAGCATGATAAAGAAGCCAACAATATAAGCCACAGTAACGTGCCAACCATTCTTAACATAACTAACAACTGACCTGGCTTCGGGGAATTTGTTTGAAAGCGCAACCCCTGCTGACGAGCCAAACCATATCATAGAGCCGCCAAAACCAACACTGTAAGCTAAAATACCCCAATCATAACCACCCTGCTCAAGACACAACTTTGTTAAAGGGATGTTGTCAAATACGGCTGAAACAAAACCAAGAATAAATGCCGACATCCAGGAAGCTGGCGGTAATTCATCTACTGGCATAAGTGAAGCACAAGTTACCAGGGCTACCAGAAAAACGGTACCCATCCATGAGCTTTGGATTTCGTGCCAAGGAGTTTTGCGGAAAATGGCGCCAATAAAGATGGCTATCCATACGCCCAGTGCCGGAAAATCGAGGGTGTAATTGGTAACGATGGCACTACCAAGAATCAAAACAACTATCATCAGCTTACCTATATCTATTTTAACACCTGTCACAGGATCGGCGGTGATTCGTTGGTATTTATCCTGTTGAAGTGCCCCTGCTACCCCGAAAATTAAAAACGCGCCTATGGATGCCACAAAGGCATGGGTTACATCAAGAGGATCTACCCCATCAATCCACATTAAAGTAGTGGTGGTATCTCCTACCACACTGCCCGCTCCACCAGCATTGCTTGCAGCAACAATAGCAGCCAAGTAACCAATATGTACCTTTCCCTTAAAAACTACCAAGGCTATGGTCCCGCCTATCATGGCCGCGGCAATGTTGTCGAGGAAGCTAGAAATGACCATGATAAGAAACAAGAGCACCATTCCGCCTTTCCAATCATTGGGCAGGTATTTGGGCAAGATATCGGGCACTTTCGATTCTTCGAAATGTTTGGCCAAGATTCCAAAACCAAACAACAAACCAGTAAGATTTAATAAAGTACGCCATTCGCCTTCTTCATGTTCGCCACCCATAAAATGATGCAAAAACGAAAAATCGGACACAAAGGCATACTTTAAAATCAAGATACCAACCAATCCAGCCAAGGCCACATACATGGTTTTGTGATGAAAGACGGCAACCCCAACCAAGGTTAAAGCAAACACAATAAACTCTAACCGGATACCCAAGGGAGCAGGCATGCTTCCAGCCGCGAATGCCACGGTTGGAAATAGGCTTAGCAAAGCAACAGCCAACGTAGAAAATAGGAATTTTAGTTTCATAAATAGTTTAAAATTAATTATCTATACAATAATCCATCCACCTATGGCTAAGCTAGCAATAGGTATTTGCATTGCTAAAACCATCAGATGTTTATATACTCCCCATCAAAGGAGATAAGCGGCAAATTTATAAACAAGAAGCCAAAGTATAATACATAGCCAAAACTTTTCATATTTGAAGCCTTGCGTATTTGAAGCGTGGCGAGTGATGAGAGATGAGAGATGAGAGATGAGAAATGTGAGGTGAGAGGGAGAGCAGACTAGAGGGGGAGAAGGAGAGAAAGTAATTGAAGTAAGAAGTAAGAAGTAGGTAGTAAGGAGTAGGAAGTAACTTCGGAAAACTATGGCGGTACTATTCAACTGAATAGTGTATTATAGCTGGTCTTCAAATATTTACAATTTACAATTACCAATTTAAAATTTACAATGGCCTTCAACACCATTCACCCTACACCATGCACCCCCACCCTCATTCCTCGGTTGGGCAAGCTTTACCTTTTCAAACATTCCCCCAAAAGAGTTTTTTCTTCTATAAGCATGAAGACAATATTTTGCTTACTTTTGTTCAATCAAAACCAAGCATCCTGTTATGCAACATACCATTTTGCATAGAACACTCTACCACAACAACGGCAAAGGCCTTTTTGCCTGTTGGATGCTATGATCAAAGGGCTTGTCATCACACCCTTAACTCATTAAACTATTCACCCTTATTTATTTGTTATGAAAGGCTTGGTATTTGATATCAGGCGGTTTTCGGTTAACGATGGGCCGGGATTACGAAGTACTGTATTCCTGAAAGGATGCCCCTTGCGCTGCCTCTGGTGCCATAACCCCGAAAGTCAGTTGTTTTGTGTAGAAACAAACCCTGTAACCGAATTGGTGGAGGGTGAAGCCTTTAAAAGCACCGTAGCCTTGGGCCAATGGATGAACGCGCAGGAGGTGTTTACAAAACTTGAAAGCGACCGGATTTTTATGGACGAAAGCCAAGGTGGCATTACCATAAGTGGGGGCGAACCCCTGTTACAATATGCATTTACAACCGAATTGGCCAGACTTTGCCATGAAGCCGGCTTGCATGTGGCACTCGACACAACCGGCTATGCCGCACCCCATATACTTCAAGAAGTAATGCCCTGGGTTGACCTTTACCTTTACGATCTAAAACATTGCGATAATAACCTCCACAAACGCTATACTGGCGTTGATAATACCATAATTTTACAAAACCTTCAAACCTTGGTAGAAGCTGGCAAGAAGGTCATTATCCGGTTTCCGGTTATCCCCGGCTTGAACGATGGACTGGAAAATGCTTCAGCAGTTTTGCGCACCATCCAAGCATTCAACGGCAAAATTACCGAGTTAAACCTCCTCCCCTATCACTCGTTGGCATCGCATAAATACCAAAAACTTGGTATTGAAAATCTTTTAGCCGGCACCAAAGATGCAAGCCTTGATCAACTTAGCCCCTTAAAACACTATTTTGAACATGCTGGCCTAACGGTAAAAGTGGGTGGCTAGCGAAGCCTTTTAGAAAACAAAAAAATATATATATGAACACACGAATCACAAAACTCCGCAACCAAAGCCTGAATGCCATCAATACCTTATCGGCTGAAAGGGCTTTGCTAATAACCGAATTCTACAAAAATGGCTTGGCAAAGGGAGCTTCGGTACCGGT
>CAZKHA010000118.1:0-10991 GCA_964552325.1 uncultured Bacteroidales bacterium | reverse complement strand
CTTTCAATACTCAAGCCAATCTTCATTAAACTCATATTAATTACCCACAAAAAACGACGAAGATGCTTTTTTTTGAACGATTGTCCTTATACGGACATTTTTATTTACACCTATCTATTATAGCTTTACAAAGAGTAAGCAATTCAATAGGTTAGAATTATTGGTACAGACTTTGAATAAGCAAAAACCGGATCAAAATGAATCCATGTTTAAAGCCGTTTAAGAACCAACACCCATTAAATATGATTAACACATTACGCAAAGCTGCTGTTATCCTGGCCATCTTTTTAATGTTAATGCCAGAAACAGTTTCATCTCAGGCTACGGATACACGCGTTTTATTAACCGATAATCTGCAACATAAGCTCGATTCAATCACCCAAAAAGGTTTAGTGCCCGGGGTAACATTTGCAGTATGTTTTAGCAATGGACAAACCACCTCGCTTGCTTCAGGTTATGCCGATGTTGAATTGCAGCAGCCCATGAAACCCAATTCGATCATGTTTACGGGCAGTGTAGGCAAAACCTTTGTGGCAGCCATCATACTTCAATTAGTTGATGAAGGTAGCCTGGTGTTAGATGAATTGGCTAGTAAATACTTGGATGGACAAGCTTGGTTTCATCAGATTCCCAATGCCCAATCCATCACCATTCGTATGTTGCTCAATCATACGGCTGGCATCCCCGAATGGGCATTCCAGCCTGGTGTGTGGGAAAGCGTTCATAACGACCCCGATAAAACATGGACCGCCGAAGAACGGATGTCAAAAGTAATTGGATTACAGCCAAGCAACCCAGCAGGCAAAGGCTGGTCGTATGCCGATTCGCATTACATTATATTAGGTGCTATAATAGAGCAGCTTACAGGCAACGATTATTACAATGAGCTTAGCAAAAGGATTCTAAAACCCTACGGATTAACAAATACCACTCCGGCTGTTCAGCGCTTTCTTCCAGGCTTGGTTGCTGGTTACACCAGTTTAAGCAATGAATTATTATTGCCTAAGAAAGTAGCCGAAAACCAGACGTATGCGTTTAACCCTCAACTAGAATGGACTGGAGGCGGGCTGGTTACCAATGTTTCGGATTTATGTGTTTGGGCCAAAATTGTATGGAGTGGGAAGTTGTTTGCCCAGCACACGTACAACCAAATGATAACAGCCGTACCCTTTAAAACGGGTCTGTTTGAGGATGCTGGCTATGGTTTGGGTTGTTTTGTTGGCAGCACCAATGGTACAAGCTATTACGGCCATACGGGTTTTGTACCGGGCTATATAACTTTTGTGCAGTATATACCTGAATTTGGGGTGTCGTTAGCGATGCAGTTTACTAGCGATGCTTCACATACCGATGTTTACATGAAGCAGTTTTTCAATACCCTAAAAGAAACTATCCTTATTGCTTCGGGCATATAAGGATTATAAGTGCTTAGGCATTTTGGTTAAAGCACTGAAAGGCATTATGAAATAACTCCTGAGCCAATCAGCTCATCGCCTGCGTACCAGGCAGCAAATTGGCCTGAAGTAATGCCCCGTTGGGGTTTTTGAAACAGCATGTAAAGGCCAGCTTCTGTAAAATAGAGCCTGGCTTCTTGTAAAGGTTGCCTGTAGCGGATCCGCACCAATAAATCCATCTGGCTTGGGATGCTTGGCTTTAAGTCAGGCCGAATCCAATGGATTTCGTTGTTAGAGATAAACAGGGCCGGGCGGTATAATCCTGGATGATCTTGACCTTGACCGGCATAAATAATGTTGGTGTCAACATTGGTTTGCAGCACAAACAGTGGCTCTTTCTTGCCCCCAACATTCAAGCCTTTGCGTTGCCCAATCGTAAAATACTGCGCCCCGTCGTGTGTTCCGGTTTTAAAACCATCCGCAGGTTTGTAGGTGTAGGGCTTTGCTATCCTGTTCAGCCATTCCAACTGAGTTTCGTCAGGATGTTTTATAGCTTGGTCTGGATAATTGAATTCCTTAGGTATTTCGATTATATCACCTTGTTTGCTTTTCAATTGTTGCTGCAAGAATATCGGAAGGTCCACCTTACCAACAAAACAAATCCCCTGCGAATCTTTTCGATCGGCAGTAGCTAAACCCAAGTCGTTTGCTATTTGCCGTACCTCGGGCTTATGCATATGGCCAATAGGGAATAGCACTTTTTGCAGTTGCTGTTGCGATAACTGGCAAAGGAAATAGCTTTGGTCTTTGTTCGGATCGCTGCCGGCCAATAGCCTATAGACTTCATTCCCTTCTATTTGCAAGGTTTCTTTACGGCAATAATGCCCTGTGGCGAAAAAATCGGCGCCCAATTCTTCGGCTTTTTTGATAAAAGGGTCAAATTTTATCTCGCGGTTGCATAGCACATCCGGGTTCGGGGTCCGCCCTTTTTCGTACTCACTAAACATATAATCCACAACCCGCTTACGGTATTCCTCGCTAAAGTCAACGGTATGTAAGCTTATTTGCAGTTTTTTGGCAACTAATTGGGCCAAAATCAAATCATGTTCTGCTGGGCAATCGCCTTCGAGCAAGCCGGTTGTATCGTGCCAGTTTATCATAAACAAAGCCGTTACCTTGTAACCTTGCTCCTTTAGCAGCCAAGCAGCTACACTCGAATCAACGCCTCCCGAAAGGCCTATAACCACATGCTTTTTCATTGGCCGCAAAATTAGTGAATTATGCGGAAGGATGAAAGGTGAAGGGTGCATGGTGCATGGTACAGGGTTCAGGGTGCATGGTGAAGGGTAAAGGGTAAAGGGTAAAGGGTGAAGGGTGAAGGGTGAAGGGTGCATGGTGAAGGGTGAAGGGCGTTGAAAAATATTGTAAATTGAAAATTGGTAATTGAAAATTTTAAATTTGTTTGGATCTTATAATATTTTGGGTAAAGGGTGAAGGGTTCAGGGTGCATGGTACATGGTACATGGTGAAGGGTGAAGGGCGTTGAAAAACATTGTAAATTGGTAATTGTAAATTGTAAATTTTTGAAGACACCCATAATATAAACTCCAAGCGAATTGTATAGCCTTGGTTTTTTCGAGTTTTTTCCTACTCCTTACTTCTTACTTCAACTCTATGCTCCCCTTTTCATCACTCATTTCTCACCGCTCATCGCTCTCCAACTGCTATGCAAAAAAAAAATTGACTTTTAATTAATTGCAGTGGTTTTCTTTTTTTCGATTTTATACATAAAGAAGCATAGCCCAATTGTCGCTATTACGCTGAGCCAAACCCAAATTATGCTTTCGGTTTTACCAAACTCCTCAGCGGTTACACTGCTTAATTGGAGTTCATATAAATACGAAACCAATACCGCCATTCCATTGTTAATTAAATGTGCTATAATGGGTAACCATAGGTTGCCAGACCAAACATACAGATAACCGAACATCAAACCCAAAGCAAAACGGGGGAAGAAACCATAAAACTGCAAATGCATGGCACTGAATAATAATGCCGTAACAAATACTGCCACATGAACATTGCCAAACCAATCTTTGAATAGGCGTTGCAAAACACCTCTAAAAAGCAATTCTTCGCCAATGGCTGGTATCAATCCGATCATAAGCATATTAACGCTAAAGCCAGCCGCCGAAGGCTTGGCTAAAAAAGCATCGGTAAGCCTCATAGCCATGTCTTCGCTGTTTTTCATCCACCGCTGTACTCCGGCCAAAAAATCGGGCAATTGCATGGTTTGATTTAGGTCGTAAATATAACCAACCCACGGGCTTACAACAAAGGTTAATAAAATGGTAATTACAACTGTCTGGTACTTTGCATTTTTGTTGAGTCCTAAATACGAAAATGAGTTTTTTGAAACAACCAAGGCAAACACCAATGACGAAATGGTAAATGTGCCCAAATGGCTGATAATTTGAGTGAACTTGGCTACGGGTAGATAAGAAGGATTGGCGATATCAGCTTGGGTTATTAAATTCAGGGCTTCGGGACCCCAAACCATAATGGCCACCAAAAATGCAAAGAGGCTCGAAAATAAAATGCCACCAAGGACTAGAAACAGCAATAACATTAGTTTCCCGGGATGGGAAAGATAATCGAATGAGGGCCTTAGCATGGTGTTTAATTAATTGTAAGTATTTAGCTACTACGGCATCCTTACCGTGCGCACATTTTTCGATTCTTCGGCTTTTACGCGATAGTATTCAGCCTTCTCGGTATTTCCCAATTGCCTGTAATACATATACAGGTTGTTGCTGGTTTCATAGATGGGCTGCTTTTCAACAGCTTGCTCATACCACGAAACTGCCGTAACGGTATCTCGGCTCATTAAATAAAAATTGCCAATATTCAAGTAAGGCTCTTCCGATGCTGGATTCACCTTCATAGCCATCTTGTTATAGGCTACGGCTTTATCAAAAGCACCTTTGTCAAAATAAATCTGGGCTAAATTGTAATAGGCCTTCAATTGCATAGAATCCATTTCTATAACCTTTAAATAATAATCCGCGGCCTTATCATAATCTTTCATATCGCGATAGGCAAAGGCCAAATTTACATAAGCTGCCACGTTTTTAGGATCGGATTCAATGGCTTTAAGAAAATAAGGAACCGCCTTTGATTGCTGCCCCAATACCAGCGCATATACACTACCGAGTCCGTTGAGTGCGTCGTAATAGGAAGGTAAAATCTGTAGAGCCATGTCATAATGCTTTACCATGTGTTCAACTTTCTCGCGGCTGGGCATGGTTCCATCTTGCTTTTGCAGCATGTAAGCATTATAGAATAAATTTCCGGCATATTGGGTGTTGGCCTTTACTGAGCGTTCTAAATGGGCAATATCCGCTTGATAGAGGCTCGACAGGTCTTTCCAGTCTTTGTTGCGGTTGATGGTTATGAGCGCATAAGGAATTAAAACCACCAATAAGACCCCCATTACCCGTAACCTTAGTTTTGATGCAATAAAAGCGTTATCACTCGCTACTTTGAATAACTGAAAAATAGACCAACCTATGGCTATGGCAAACCCAAGCGATGCGATGTAAACAAAACGATCGGCCACGATGCCAACAGCCGGCGATACAATATTTGAATACATGCTGATGCCGATCAGGTAAAACAGGATGGCAAACGAAAGCGGATGCTTGGTTTTTATTTTCCATATAGCCCATGCAAACAAAGCTAAATGGATGAATACGGCAATTATTACTTGGATATTGGCAGGCCCTGTAACCGGAAAAGTATCGTATCCATAATAAAACAACAATGTTGTGGGCCAAAACAACAGTTTGATATAATGTAGCAAGCCTGTCATTCCCGTACCAAAACGTAGCATCAGATCTTTTTCAGCATATAATGGGTTTTCGACCAATAAAGTGGGGCGAACCTGATCGGGCAGAAGCAGTTGCGGAACAAACTGTATTAATGCCATTATCAAAATAGAGCCTCCCGCAACCCACAGAATCGGCTTTATCCTTAAATCAGTAAAGAAGTAGAGCACCAATGGGTAAATAGCCAAGAAACTAAGTATGGAACTCTTGCTCAGGTATCCGAAGGCAAACCACAAAAACCCGATAATTAATTGGCTTGTTTTCTTGAATTCTGCATATTTTAAAAAGTAATTCAACGCCAAAATAGCGCCTAAAAAGCTTAGGATTTCTTCGCGGTTTTTAAGACTGGCTACTACCTCGGTATGTGCCGGATGCGAAACAAAAAGCAATGTAATGGCCATTGGAAACAAGATATTTGCTTTCTTAAACATCCTGCGTAAGGCAGTAAACAAAAAGACTGCCGTAAGGGCATATAAAACAATATTGATAAAGTGGCCAATATGCGGGTTTGCCCCAAACAAGCTAGCTTCTAAGGCAAAGGTGGCCTTGGTTATGGGTCGGTAACCAAAAGCAAGTGAGCCTACATTGCCACTGGTTTGGTAATAAAAGCTTGTAAAAATTTCGGGAATAGCACTTAGTCCCCGGCCTACCACCTCGTTTTGCGCAGTTACCAGCACATCATCAAGCGAATAATCGTTGCGTATAGTATTGCCATAGAGCACAAAGCACCAAATAATCAAGATGCTGTAAAGTAAGCGGTTTATGTTTTTTTGAGGGTTTAAGGAAGCAGGCTTTGAGCCTGGTTTTGTAACATTTTTACTCATCAAGTGGGCGGTAAGGATAAATGAAACGCTAATTTTTGAAGCACAAAAATACGCTTATAATTGATTTGCGGGTTTAATGGCCAAGGTCAAGCTTACAAATGATGCCACATCAAGGGTTTCGGCACGTCGGGTTAGCAAATGCTCAATAGTGGCATCCTTCTCGAATTGAAAGGCCGATAAGGCATTGCGCAGGGTTTTACGCCTTTGGTTAAAACCTGCTTTTACCACTTTAACAAATAGCTCTTCGTTGCAGGGCAAGGCATCTACTTGGTTGCGGATCAGTCGGATAACACCACTTTGTACCTTTGGGGGCGGCTGAAACACATGCTCGCTTACGCTAAAAAGGTATTCGCAAGTGTAAAAGGCCTGCATCAATACACTTAAGATGCCATAGTCTTTGGTGCCTGGCCCCGAAACTATGCGCTTAGCCACTTCTTTCTGAAACATGCCCACAACTTGTTGCACATTGTTTCGGTATGCAAAAACACGGAATAGGATTTGGGACGAAATGTTGTAAGGAAAGTTGCCGATTACCGCGAAAGGCTCCGGAAAGATACCATCCAAAGGCAGCTTTAAGAAATCATGATTGATGATTTTTCCATCGAGTTGTTGGTAATGCTTTAGCAGGTATTCAACCGATTCGTGGTCAATTTCAACAACTTTTAATTCAATCTGCGGATTTTGCAATAGGAATTGGGTTAATACGCCCATGCCTGGCCCAATCTCCAAAACGCCGTGTGGTTCGTTTAGCAAGGCCTCCACTATTTTTTGTGCAATGTTCTTATCAATAAGAAAATGCTGCCCTAATTGTTTTTTAGCCCTTACGTATTCCATTATAAGCTAGTTAAGAGGTTGTCCATCGCGTAGGAATCTAAAGCGCTTACGGGCTTCATCCACATAAAAACTTCCAGGATAATTTATTAAAATCTTCTCGTAAAGCTCCATTGCCTGTAGTTTGTTATTCAATACATTGTCGAGGAGCAAAGCGCGTTTGTACAGGGCATCGTCAGCCAAAAGCCCATCGGGCCAAAACTCGGCAGCTTTTTTATACAGGCTATCGGCTGATGCGTAATCCTTTTGCATCTCGCAAATCTCTGCTTTCTTAAAGGCAACATCATCTAAAATACTATGTGTTAAAAACATCATCGGTATCGAATCGAGTGTAACAAGGGCCAAATCATACTTTTTTTGGAAGGCAAGCAGTTCGGCACGGCCAAACAATACCAAGGCACCACCGGTTGAATCATCTTCGAGGTTATTGTTGATAAACAGGTACAACACTTGCGAGTCGTTGGCTATCAACCGCTCAACAGCACCTCGTAGTATTTCAAGGTGCATCATGGCCCAATGGAACTCTCCCGCGTAATACATCAAACGGGCGTAACGGAACTTTGCTTCCTCACCAATGGGTGTGCCGGGCATGGCTTTATCAACCTGTGCATACAGCAGCGATCCTTGCCAGATATCGTCGCTAAAAACATAAATATCACCTAACTCTAGCTTTACTTTGGCATTAAGTTCGGGAAGTAAGCCACCAAAAGTCAGGATTTTCTCAAGCAATTCAACAGCTTCATCGCCCTTTTGCAAGTAATACGCGTAAAGGCTAGCCAATTGCCGCATAACATCGATGGTGGCTGGTGTTTGCCCTTGCTCTGTAAGAAAATTCGCAAAATCGGCTCCTAGCTTGGCTACTTCGGCTGTATCGGTTTGGGCAGCATTTTTTACAATTTGAAACCGTGTTTTTAGCCATTCTGAGGTAGCCTGCACATACAAAGGATGAGTTTTGCCGCTTGCAATAATGCTTTTAAGGCATTTCAATGCAATTTCTGGATATTTGTTGTCGGCACTTAGCTTAGCTAAGCTTAACATACGGTTTCCATTCTCATTGAACCTCTTTTCGAAAGATACGGCTTGTTTATAAGCCATTTCGTAATCGCCTTGCTGTATCGAAAACCAATACATCATTTCCGTAAACACCTTTTCATCAGGTTGTTTTTGAATCTTTTTTAGAAGCGCGGTACGTAGATAATCCCGATACTCTTCTTCATCAAATTGCGAAAGGTAATACTGTATCCGGCTTTGGATGCTCGAGAGTTGATTGGGATCGGCACCAATGATTTCGAGAAAGGCATCCACCATTTTACGGAATTCGCCTGTGGCTTCATAAATGCCTGCAATTTCGAGGGCGTAGGCGGTTTGATTTCCAATGATAGAACGCCCTTTTTCGTAAGTCTTTAAGGCATATTCGTTGAGGTTCCTGGCACGGAATTGATTGGCTAAATTGCTCACTTGCTGGGGCATTTTTTCTAGCATCTTAATGGCGTCATCAAACTCTTCCTTGGCATTGTCAAGCTCGCCAGCATAGTTATATACATAGCCCAAATCCACTTTAATCCGCATGGGATCGTTGCTTTTGCGCGATTCTTTTTTAACCAGCTTTATAGCATCTTTATAATTACGCAACTCCATGAGGCATTGCAGGTAATACGTGTAAAAATAATTGCCACCTTTGGTTTCGTATAGGTTTTGAAACAGGGGAAGGGCCTTGGTGAAATCGCGTTGCTGATAAAACTTAAAAGCAAGCTGATCTTCGGTAAGCTGCGGCTGTGGCGGCTGCAACTGTGCCCGGCTTTCAACACCTAATAGTATCCAGATAGAGAGGAAGCAAAAGAGTATCCATTTTTTCATAAGCCTACAAAAGTAATAAACCTAGGGGTGATAACGCTGAATTTGGGCTGAATAGTACCAATTTTTGGCGAAAGCCATCTAATTGGCTATGTTAAAACGCAAACTTGAGAATAATGAAGTATGCGTGCCGGAGGTTTGCGCCCAAGCAAGGGTTCACCAAATAAACAAAAGGCCAAACCTTTCGGGGCATGGCCTATTTGCAACGCGGATAAATATTTTTTAGTTGATGTACTCGAACCCAGTATATGCCTGTAAGGCTTCCGGAATACGAATTCCTTTATCGGATTGATGGTTTTCGAGCAAGGCAGCAACTATACGGGGCAATGCCAAGGCCGAGCCATTGAGCGTGTGGGCCAATTTGGTTTTTCCGTTTTCGTCTTTAAAACGCAGTTTCATCCGGTTGGCCTGGAAATTCTCGAAGTTCGACACCGAACTAACTTCTAGCCATTTTTGTTGGGCTGCCGAATACACTTCAAAGTCGTAGGTAAGGGCCGAGGTAAAGCTCATATCGCCACCGCATAGGCGCAATACCCTGAACGGAAGCTCGAGGCTGCGCAACAAGCCTGAAACATGGGCCACCATTTTATCCAAAATTTCATACGAATTCTCGGGGTCGGCTATCTCAACTATTTCAACCTTATCAAATTGATGGAGACGGTTTAAGCCTCGCACATCCTTGCCATACGAACCTGCCTCGCGTCTGAAACAGTTTGAATAAGCCACCAATTGAATAGGTAGTTCGCTCTGCTTTAGAATCATATCGCGATAAAGATTGGTTACGGGCACCTCTGCAGTAGGTATCAAGTAAAGGTTATCGGCTACGGCATGGTACATTTGTCCTTCTTTATCAGGTAGTTGTCCCGTGGCAAAGGCAGAAGCCTCGTTTACCATGAGCGGTGGTTGAAATTCGGTAAACCCAGCTTTGATGGCTTCATCAAGAAAGAAGTTGATGAGGGCGCGCTGCAGCCGAGCACCTTTTCCCTTGTAGAATGGGAAACCAGCACCCGTAACCTTGTTGCCAAGCTCAAAGCTTATAATATCGTATTTGGCCACCAGGTCCCAGTGGGGCACTGCGTCGGCAGCTAATTGGGGCATAGCACCTTCGGCATGTACTATTTCATTGTCTTCAGGGGTTTTGCCATGAGCTACCGAGGCATGGGGCATATTGGGAAGCAATACAATGGTACGGTTTAACTCTTCGGTAGCGGCTTCAAACTCTTCGCCATAGCGCTTGGCATCTTCTTTAAGGCTTGTGGTACGAAGCTTTAGCTCGTTGGCTTCGGCAGTTTTGCCGGCTTTAAAAAGGTTGCCGATTTCGCGTGCAAGGCTATTGGCTTCGGCAAGGCTATCGTCGAGGCGGCGCTGTGCAGCCTTACGGGTGTCGTCAAGTTGGCAGATGCGTTCAACAGTTTCGCGTGCATCAAAATTCTTAACCGAAAGTCGTTCAATTACGTGTTCAGGGTTTTCCCTGATAAGCTGTAAGGGAATCATGTTTGCATATTTTTTGCAAAAGTAGGAAAATGACCGAAGCTTTTGGAGAAAAATATAGAAAGGCTGAGGAGGTGAAGAGGTGAAGGGAGACGAAGTGAATGGGTGAAGGGCTGAGGGGGCTAGGACAAGAGACGAAGAGATGGGGAGAGGTAGTTGAAAAAGTAGGAAGTAGGTAGTAGGTAGTAATTTGTTGATTTTAAAGATATTGTCATACCAAACCCTTTGTAACAAAAACACAGATATAAGGATATACAAGCTACAGCACACACCTTCCAAAGGGATAACCAAAGTCGGGAGTATTTATTAAGGTTGGGAAACCAATGAATGCATGGCTTTGTGGATTTGGGCTGTTTTGTTCACGACACAAAATCAAATCTTTACGATAGGCCATTTCATATTAAATTAACAACACGAACCAGCAAAAGTACGCCTGAATTAATGCAGTGATTGTAGGGTAAAAATGGGCATTGGCATTTACGCTAAGAAGCATATTGATAAGCAACTAAACTGCAGCATGGAACCCCTTAAAGCAACCACTAAACGGTTAGAAGAAGGTTTTTGTGGTGGGCTGCTTTAGCAAAGCACATAATCTCAACATTTTTTTTGCTAGCGGGCTTACTACGAATAATCTTTCTTATATTTGTGGCTGCAGTAACTAATGTATAACGAACCTAAACCAATCGTATGTGATGAGCCAAACAAGCCCC
>CAZKHA010000117.1:0-11091 GCA_964552325.1 uncultured Bacteroidales bacterium | reverse complement strand
GTATTATGGTCAAAATTCGTAATTGCCCAAGCATTGGTGCTATGGCATTTCTCGCAGTCGGTTTGTCCGCTTACCTCGAACTGTTTATTATGGTTATCCTGATGGCATTCGGCACAAGCCCCCGATAAACCCGCAAAAACCTGTTGGGTTTTTCCATCGGGCATAGGCTTAAAATGACAGGAACGGCAGCTTTGCTTTTGGTGAGCCCCGGTAAGGCTGAAATCAGTGGTGGCATGATCAAACTGAACGCTGTTCCAAGCATTGCTTGTGTGGCAGTTTTCGCACGACTTGCCGTCATAGTATTTACGATCAATATAGGTATCATGAATATCTGTATGGCAATCACTGCATTGCTTTCCTATGTTACGAAAGGCCCATCGTTCCGTTTTCTTATGGCAAGCAAAGCAGGGGGTAGCTTCATGTGCACCTTTCAACGGGAAGGAACTAAGCTGGTGTTTTTCAATCGTATAGCTAGATCCTACAAAGCCTTTGGTGGTATGGCATTCGGCGCAATCAGGGCTTGTGTTTTGCTTTTTGAATTCTTGTTTGTGGTAATCGGTATGGCAATCGCTGCAATTCTTGTGCTTGAGCGGTGTTGTATAACTTCCTTTATGGCAGTCTTTGCATTTAACCGATTGATGCTTGTCAACAAGTTTAAAATTGGTACGCGAATGGTCAAAATCATTAAGCGTTTTTACCGCCTGAAACGATTGCACGGTATGGCATTCGGTACAATTCTGTCCAAATTTATTGTCATGTGGGTCGCTGTGGCAACTGTTGCATGTTTTATATTGTAAGCCTTTAAATACTTGAAACCTTTTGCCATTACGGGTTTCTACTTTATGACACTTCTCGCAAGCAACAGTTTCATGCTTGCCAAGTAATTTGTATGCGGCATTATTATGATTAAACAAGGTGGCGGGCTTGAAAGCCGTTTGTGTATGGCAATCGTTGCAATTGTTGCTTAAGGTCTTTAGGTGAACATCTTCATGGCAGGCAACACATTGGGTGTTTAAGCCTAAGTAGGTTGTTTTCTTCTGTTTAATCTTTGGGTCCGTAATAAAAGCTGGCTTATGGCAATCAGCACATTTTTTCTTGCTATGCGCTCCTTCTAATTTATAACCTGTAAGTGTGTGATTGAACTTTTCGGGTTCGAAGCGTATCATTTTAAAATCGACTCCATGATGATCGCTGTGGCATTTTGTACACTCTTTGTTTTTAACCTCGCTTGAGGCGTGATAACCTTTTCCTGCTATTATTCTAACCTTAAGCTCTTTATGACAATCAAGACATTTATCGTGCGATACTTTATCACCCAATACATGGCATTTTGTACAGTTCGAAAGCCCTTCTAAATGTGCGTGAGCTGCAGCCAATTTACCGGGCGAAAGCTGGGCTTGTGTTCGTACAGCCATCAACAACAGTAAGATAAATACGACTATAGTTGGTTTCATCATTCCGCTTATTTAATCATGTTTAAGAATTGCTTCCCCAAATTTCTTGGTAATATTTATCCCCATTTTCGAAAGAAATTGCGTTGGAAGTTCACCTCCAGCAAAAACATATACCAACTGGTTAGGCAATTCATTCACCACGCCATCTTTATCGGCAAGCGAAATAGTAGTGGGTGCAATTTTAACAACTTGAGTGTTAAACCGAACATCAATTTGTTTTTCGGCTATTGCTTCATTAATTTTCTTCAGGTTTTTAGGTTTAATCCTGCTAAAGGCTTCACTTCTGTAGGAGAGAATTACGTTGTTTTGAGGAGCTAATAGTAGGGCTGATTCAATGGCTGAGTCGCCACCTCCAACCACCATTATTTCTTTGCCTTCAATATTCTCAGGTTCTAATAGCCTATAAGCTACTTTCTCGGTTTGCTCGCCAGGTACACCCAGTTTGCGCGGAGTACCCCTTCGTCCAATTGCTAAAAGAATTTTGTGTGCAACAAAGGTTTCATTGGTAGCAGTTGTTAGTACGAAATTACCTTCAACAGTATTTACGGATTCAACTTTGCAATTCTCTTTGATTAGTATTTGGTTTTTAGCTATAACCTCATTCCACAATTCGAGCAACTGGGTTTTTGACGCTTCAAATAGCTTCACCTTTCCGTGCAAGGGCAAGTTCATTGGCGAGGTCATCACAATTTTTGAACGCGGGAATGTAAAAACGGTTCCTCCCAAGGTATCCTGTTCAAGTGTAATGCATTTAAGGCCAAGCTTTTTTGCATTCAATGAGGCAGCAATTCCCCCCGGGCCGGCACCCACAATTACGAGATCGTATTCGGCGGAATGTTGTTTTTTAATGCCTTTAGCTAGGTTTTCAACTGCTTGCTGGCCTTGTTCAACAGCATTTTTAATAAGCCCCATTCCTCCGAGTTCTCCGGCAATAAAAATGCCGCTAACGTTGGTTTCAAAGTTTTGGTTAACGTGCGGTAATTCAACGCCTCGCTTTTCGGTACCAATGCACAGTGTAATGGCTTGGGTAGGGCAGGCATGAAAACAAGCTCCATGTCCAATACAGTGTGAGGCATTAATTGTGGTTGCCTTACCGCGCCTTATCCCTAGGATATCTTTTTCGGGGCAGGCTGCTATACAAGCACCGGTTTGAATGCAGCTTTTTTCGTCAACAACAGGATGCAATGATACGGGTTCAAACAAACCTTCTTGCTTGGCCGTGTTGATCTTTTCTTCAACTTCTTTTGATTTTTTGGCCTGATTGCGAACATAAGCAACAACCGCCCAAAGGCATAAGCCAATAGCAAGCCCGTAAATAAAATAAGATTCGATTAGTTCTTCCATATTAAAATACCCAACGATAACCCATTATAATAGTAACAGCAATATGTATAATCATAATGATAAGCATGACCAACGCAAACGGCAGGTGAGCTACATGCCAATACTTAAATAAATTTTGCATGGTATTCAGTCGGTTGATTTTTCGGCTGATTGATCGTTCATTTTTCACCAACTTCACAATACTTTTAATCTCGCCAGGGCTAACTGACGCGCTCCGAAGTCCATTTTTAAGCT
The DNA here is from genome assembly GCA_964552325.1 of uncultured Bacteroidales bacterium. GTDB lineage: Bacteria > Bacteroidota > Bacteroidia > Bacteroidales > TTA-H9 > CAZKCK01. The sequence goes on along the minus strand of CAZKHA010000117.1, from coordinate 8,059 downwards.
GTGCGATACTTCTAAAATCACTTACAAAATTCGACATAAAGTTGCCAAAAAACGAGCCTGAACTATTCTGCTTATGCGATTTTAGGGTGGCGTCAACGAGACTTTTGAGCAGGTTGTTGCCCGAAGTAATTTTGTCAATTCCCAGTTCTAAATCCCCTTTCATCAAACGCACTTCGTTCAAACTTAACTCGCGGCCCTCTATTGTACGAGGAATTTGGAGATAAATAAATCTCCCAATAATACCACTCGCAAACACGGCCACCATGCTCCAAAAGCTAATGGCTACCAAGCCACCAAATTTAAAGGATGTGTGATAAAGGATCAGAATTGGCCCTAATGTACACATAAAGATGTGGATTTCGAGCCAGTACTTTAACAAACCTAAACGGTGAAACATACGTACACGTTTGCGAACCTGATACAACAAGACCCCAAAAACCATTAGCAACGATCCGGCAATACCAAAACCATGTCCAAGAACGCCACTTGGTTTTAATTGCAGATAATCAGGATGGTAAAATCGTTCGCTTATACTGGTATTATAAAACGAGGAGCCCTTGATTGCTATAATGATAACAACACTAAGCACAATTGTACCGAGAATGAAGAAATAGATTTTTCGAAGCATGAATTAATATTTCTAGTACTTTATTAGGCATTTGACCAAGAACATGAATCACGAAATGTTCAAGATTTGCTTAAAACTATTCGGTGAACTAGTTAAAAAACGTATTCTGCAAACAACAAATTCCTAATAACTTGGATTTTAGGCTTACAGAAGGTAATCTCCAAACTAACGTCCACCATTGGCAAATATAACCACATCTAATCAAAAAAGTTGTTAACAAGTTTAGAATCAATGCAATTTAGAATCTGTTTAAATTGTAGATTACGTAATTGGGGTAATTTTGAGATTGGTATGAATTACTTTGATAGTTTTGTAGGCTAAAATTTCCCCTATGAAAACCAATACTATTATTACATACTTCACAATAGTTTCAACTATAGTTTTAACAGCTTGCAGCACAAGTCAATACAAAGCTCCGGCAGATTTATCACCCGAAGCCCATGTTGTTAAGGTTGAAGAAGTTATCCAATCGAATAGGTACACCTATTTAAAATTATCGGCTGATGGGCGCACGTATTGGTCGGCAATTGGTAAGGCTGAAGTAACGGAGGGTGGGATTTATTTTTGGACGCAGGGAACCCTCATGAAAGAATTCGAGAGCAAAGACCTTAAACGCGTGTTTGACGTTATAATTTTTATCTCCGACTTTACTGATCAACCCATTACAACGTCAAGTCTCCAGGCTAACCCTCATACGGCTTCAAACCAACAAACCGTTGGCAAAAAAGACATCAAGCTTACACCAGCCCAAAATGGTATTACCATCGAACAACTCTTTAAAAACAAAGACCAGTATAATGGGCAGGTTGTGAAGATTCGTGGAGAAGTTACTAAGTTTTCGGGCCAAATTATGGAACGGAACTGGGTTCATATTCAAGATGGCACTTCTAATGGAAATGAATTCGATTTAACCCTAACCACAACCGAGTTTGCCGGAGTTGGTGAGGTTTTTGAGTTTGAAGGTAGGGTTTCGCTAAACAAGGATTTTGGTGCTGGTTATGTGTATGATGTTGTAATAGAGAATGCTAGGGTGATTCGATAAAAGATTTGGAAGATTGAGCACTTCCTGTAAGTTTTGACATAGTTTCGCAACACTTTTTAAACAAAATCTTTTTTTGCAGTGTAAATATTTACATCGCAAACGTTTGCGTTTAAAAACATTATTAAACTATTTTAATAAGTAGGATTGATTAAAAAATTTCTTACCTTAGCCATTCAAAAATTGTAAGTTTTTATTGGAAGGCTCATTTCCAAGAAAAGCTTTCTTAACCTAAACCTCATTACTAATATCTTACCTAAATTAACAAACACTCGTTTATGAAAAAGTTGACACTGTTCGTGTTGTTAACGCTCTTCTGCGGGTTGCAGATGGCGTTAGCGCAGAAAACGATTACCGGCACGGTAACCGATTCAAAGGATGGCACAACCCTTCCTGGTGTAAATGTGGTGGTTAAAGGTACGCATTCAGGCGCAATTACCGACATTAGGGGTAATTACCTGATTAAAGTACCCGCAACCGATGCCACACTAACATTCTCGTTTATTGGCTACGAAACCAAAGAAGTAGTGGTTGGTGGCGACAATAAAATTAATGTAGCTTTGGAACCTTCTACCAAACAACTTAAAGAAGTAGTTGTTACAGCAATGGGCATGACCCGTAATCAGCGAGCCCTTGGCTATGCAGTAAGCACAGTAACATCAAAACAACTCACACAAGTTGGCACACCCAACTTTGGGTCAGCACTTTACGGAAAAGCTGCCGGTGTACGTATCAATACGGCTCCCGGCGGAAACACCAGTGCCGTTTCTATTAACATCCGCGGACTTAACTCATTGAGCTTTACAAACCAACCCCTTATTGTGGTGGACGGTATCCCAATGCGTAACGATGATGTTCAAACTGGCCGTTTGTGGGGCGGTGAATCTATCGAAAAGAATGGATTAACAGACCTAAACCCCGAAGACATCGAAAACCTTACGGTATTAAAAGGCGCTGCTGCTTCGGCATTGTATGGTTCAGAATCAAGCAATGGTGTTGTGGTTATAACAACCAAAAAAGGTTCTAAAGATAGACCCGGTTTAGGCGTTGACTTTTCGGTAAGCCACACTTTCGACAACTTGGCTTTTGCCCCAAAATTCCAAAACACCTATGGCCCTGGTTATCCTGAATCGTTCGGTATAGTTTATGAGCCTAACGGATATTACATGTACACCTTAGCCGATGGCTCAACGGTGGCAACTCCCCACTGGAGAGCTTACACCAACTTCGGTCCCAAGTTCGATGATTCAGAAGTAATGTGGTATGATGGGAAAATGCGTCCCTATTCTGCAAAACCTGACAACTATAAAGACCTTTTCCAAACCGGTCATTCAACAGCCTACAATGTGTCTATGGCAAACGGCGGAGATTTAGGGAACTACAGGGTATCTTATACTTACAGTGACTACGCCCCTATTCAATATGGCTCAAACAATAACAAACACAGCTTCAGTTTCAACTCACAACTTAAGGTTTCAAAAAAACTTACCACCGATTTTGTGGTAAATTATTACAAAACCTATACCCATAACCGCCCCAAAACCATGAACTTCTTGAGTGGATATTCATTCAACAGATCTGAAGACCCATCTTTGGTACGCGAACTTTATAAAAAACCCGATGGTTATCAATATACCATGCTGCAATCAGAAGACCCTGAAAACTACATCGTTTTAAATACCCGTTCAAGGGATTTGATGAATTATTATTGGGATATGTTCGAAAACAGTTACGATGAACGCGAAGACCGTTTAATGGCCAACATGACTTTGAATTTCGATTTTAACGAATGGCTCAAGCTTCGCGCACGTGGTGGCACCGATTACACTTTAGCGTTTTATGAGCAAAAAGTTGCTTACACAAGGCCCAAAACTTTAAGCGCTAACCAAGGACAATACAATGTTTTTGATTACAACTATAGATTATGGTATGCTGACGCCGTAATGACGGGCAACAAAAAATTTGGCGATTTCGACCTCAACCTTGATTTAGGTGCAACCGTACAAAGCACCAACAACCGTTTCCGTCGTAGTTGGACCAAAGATGGCTTGGACCTAGAAGGTTGGTACAGCTTAAGTAACTCTATTTCTAGCCCTTACAATTCAGATTATAGCCGTCAAGAAAAACTTAAAGGTGGTGTGTTCAGCATCTTAAACATCGGATACAAAGAGTTTGCATATCTTGAAGCATCGGCACGTCAAGAACAAGCCTCTACCCTACCCCCATCACAAAACTCATTCTTCTATCCTTCGTTTGGTGGTAGTTTTATTTACAGTGCAGTTACAAGCCTTCCAACTTGGTGGACCTTTGGTAAAGCCCGTGCTTCGTATGGTATCTCTGGCCGCGAACCAGACATTTACGCAGCTAACAATGCTTACAATTCAGGTAGCATCAATGGGGTTACTATCAACTCATTCTCAGGCAATTATGGCAACGACCAAATTAAACCTGAGCGCAAGAGCGAGTTTGAACTTGGCCTCGAAAACAGGTTCTTTAACAGTCGTTTGAGCGCTGATCTAACCTTCTATACCAACCGTATTTACGACCAAATTTTATGGCTCGATGTTCCATCAAGCTCAGGCATTCAAAAAATGCTCTCCAATGCAGCCGAAATGAAAAATACCGGTGTTGAGTTAGCCCTTAATGCAATTCCTTACAAAGCCAAAGATTTCAACTGGAACCTTAGGTTTAACGTAGGCTACAACAAAAATGAAGTGGTAAGCCTTAACGAAGGCATTGAGCGCTTGGAGCTTGGCAACGAAGGCGGTTACAACGCCCTCGAAGTATTTGCCATTCCTGGCCGTCCAATGGGCGATATCTATTCCTTACACATTGAACAAGATGCCAATGGCAACAATATGGTGGACGCTTCTGGGTATTATATCCGCAGCCAAGAGTATTCGTATCGTGGAAACATGCAGCCAAAAGCTGTGGGCGGTATTGGCAATACTTTTACATATAAAAACTTTGCCCTCGACTTTTTGATTGATTTCCGTTTTGGTGGACAGATGTTCTCATTTACAAATTATTACGGTTTAAATACGGGCCGTTTAGAAGAGTCATTGGAATTCCGTGATGAAGAAAATGGCGGTTTGCCTTACTACATTGACAACCAATCAGGTGAACGCGTAAAACTTGAGAGTCATTCCGTTTCTGCTCCAAGCAACTCTACAGGTATTGTTTACCACGATGGTGTTATCTTAGAAGGTGTTGATCCCAATGGAAATACCAACTCAAAAATCATCCGTGCCGAAGATTACTACGGCAATATGTTCGACTGGGGAACTACCGGATTGTATGGAAATGCCGTTTACGACAATTCCTATATCAAATTCAGGGAAGCTTCTTTAGGCTATACTTTCACCTCCAACATCATCAAGAAAGCTGGTTTCCAAAATTTAACTTTCTCGCTCATCGGACGTAACTTATTCTACATTTACAAAACCATCCCCAATATTGATCCCGAAGCAGCCGTTGGAACGGGCGCATCACGCAGTGGTATTGAACCTGCAGCCGCACAACCCATCCGTAGCATTGGTTTCATGGTAAGGGCTTCGTTTTAATAAGTTCTAACTATAAAAATTTTAACACATGAAAAAGATATTATTTGTCCTACTCATTGCTGCTTTCTCGGGTGTTTTCTTTGTATCGTGCTCCGATTCTAAAATGGAAGAGCTCTATCCAAACCCCGATTTACGTACCACAGCAAAAATTGAATACCTCTTTACCCAACTCCAAACTCAAAATGCCAACTACATTTGGACCTATTGGGATATGGGAACCATGGTATTGCAACACCTGAGTGTTTATGCCCAAACCGGCGGGTATATTGCTACCAACGACCGCTTTACACAAAACGTTAGTTACTTGGGCGACAGGTGGCGCGGTTATTACAATGGCTTAGGAACTTTCCGCGAAATGGAACTGCTACTGCCCAATGTTGATCCTACAATGGCTACTGGATATGAACTGATCGTAAACCTCGGAAAAGCTATTTGCATCCATGAGACCCAAAAAGCTACCGACCTATGGGGCGATATGCCCTATTCTCAAGGTGGCAGGGCCCGTGGCGTTGACAAAATCATATTCCCTGAGTATGATTCACAAGAGGCTATCTACACGAGTATGTTAACCGACCTAAAGTCCATTGATGAGGCCATAAACAGGTATCAAACAGGATCTTACGAAAAGAAAGCTACATTCGACGCCATTCTTGCCACACAGGATTTTATGTTCCATGGCAACCTCGATTCATGGAAAAAATTCGTAAACTCGTTGCGTTTGCGTGTTGCAATGCGTATATCCAACGTAAACGAAACCCTTGCAAAAGCTACGATCAACGAAGTTTTGGGCAATCCTGGCCAATATCCTGTTATTGAAACCAATGCCGAAAATGCTTTCATAGCATCCGAAGGCAATTTACTTGCCAACACAGGCCGCCACGAACAAGGCGTAAAAGGTGCTTTAACTTACCAAACTGGTAAAAACCTTGCCCCTGGCCTAATGGTATCGTTGATGAAAAATGCCAACGACCCACGTTTGACGGTTTATTTTGGCCGCAACAAAGAAGGTAACGTTATTGGCGTTGACCAAAACATGTCACAATCAGAGCAAGAAGCCCTCTTCTCAGCTGAATTGTATTCACACTTTGATACTTGCGCTGTTTTTGATAACGATTTACTACCCAACATGCTTATAAATGCTGCCGAAGTTTCGTTCTTGAAAGCAGAAGCTTACGAACGTTGGGGCGGTGGCAACGCACAGGCAGCTTACGAAAATGGCATACGCCTTTCGGTTGAATTCTGGTTTGGTTTACAAACTGGAACAGGCGTAGCCGAGCCAACTCCAGATGCTGCTGTGATAGATGCAATGATAGCAAGCGATGCGTATAAATACAGCAACACTCCACTCAAACAAATTGCCACCCAAAAATGGATGGATTTCGGTTTGTTAAATACCTACGAAGCCTGGGCCGAACAACGCCGCACAGGTTACCCAGTTTTTGCTGATGAAACTGCCGGCACGGTAGGCGAATTCCAGAAAAGGCCTTTCCGCCTTACGTATCCTTCAACTGAAATTTCGTATAATGGAGCGAATTATGAAAAAGTTCGCGCTAAAGATAAGCCCACGGTTAAGCTTTGGTGGGATGTGAATTAGTTTTAATGTTAAGTAGTGAAGGCCGCCCGGGAAACCGGGCGGTTTTTTTTGGAATGTGCCTAAAAACGCTTGGATTCAGATAAGAAACGACACCCTTGGTTTTTTAGGTTTTAGCCCCCCGTTCTAACCTATCTAATTCATATAATCCGTTGAGTAATTGTAAGGGGATTTCTCCTTTGGCACAAAACAACCAGATTACAAGTCATTAAATCAAATCATTCAGAAAAACCTGAGAGCGAGGAAGGAACAACATTTACAATCATTGATGTCCGGTAAAAATAAGGAGGTTCTTCGCTACATCCAGAATGACAAGAGATTAGACAAAATGTAGGCAGCCTCCACCCGAAGACCAACATAAAAGCCTATCATTCCGAGCGTAATATAATAAATCGAGGGATCTTAAAATGCTTTGAATTTTTTACCAGACAATACTGATTTACAATATATTAAGTATTAAAAACTATACTTGCGTTTGAGTCAGCTTAAACGAAACAGAAGGAAATTGCCTGAACGAGTACAAAACTTCAATGTAATGAAACTAAACAACTGAACGAATTTTGGTCGTATGGATGTAAAATCTTGGAAATAAAACCTATATAACAAAAAAAGAAGCTTGAAGCTTCCCAAAATACTGTCTAATAACCAAAAAAGCCTTTGATTACGAATCTATATCCCTAAAAGGGCAAACAAATCCCAACCTGTTTGGTAATAAAGAATGGAAAGGCAAACTACAAGAAATAGAATGACCAATACCAAGCCAAAGCGATATATGCGCCGGTAGGTTTGAGGTGATAACCATTGATGACGATAAAAATTCATAGTATAGATCTGACCAGAAGAATGTACAAAGTTACTATAAGCATGCCAATAAACCAAAACATCTAGATAAAAATATTGTCGATGCAATGCCAAATCGGTAGATATTTGTTTATCAAGGCTTTGAAATTATTGACTGTTGATTTTTTTCTAATCTCTTCGAGGCCTAGTGAGCTATTTAAAAAAGGAAGAACGAAAAAAGTTCCAAAAGTTAAAAAACTTTGGACGCTTTTGAAAAATCATGTCCAAAATTTATACAGACACTGGTGTCGGCTTGTTTTTTAAGGTTGTTGCTTTTGTTAAAAATACCTACTTTTGCCCTTTCAACTACAATACGAGGCCCATGCAAATTCTTCCCTCCCTCAGCAGCAAGGCGGCATTAGGTAAAAAGCAGTTTGCCGTTCTTGTGGACCCCGACA
>CAZKHA010000116.1:0-11153 GCA_964552325.1 uncultured Bacteroidales bacterium | reverse complement strand
ATCGCCCAAATGGTTGGTTTTGTGTCAAAATCAACTTTTAACGCGGCATTTAAGAAGCAAACTGGCAAAACGCCCAGCGAGTTTAAGAAGAATTGAGCCAATTTGGGTATATATGAAAGTGTTCAACTGGTTGTAAATAAGCTTTTTAGAAGATTATGCTGTTTGCAATTGAATATAGTTTGCTTCATTATCTTTCGTTCAGAATCTTCAAATTTCTCGGATAGCATTGATTAAAAATCAAGTTTCACTTCATTCTTAAAGTATAGCCAAGATTCAGATTTTCTACGTCTTATAAGCCCTTGCAACTTTACGCCTTTGGCATACACCCATTTGTTGAATTCTTTTTCAATTTCGGGGTCATTGGGGTTTCGGTTCACTTTTTTGAGTAGGGTAGAGGCTTTTAAATTGCCAACACCCACGTTATAAGCAAAGCTTACCAAACTATCGAATTGTGGTTGGTTAACGGCATCTGTAGTGATGGAATCAACTTTAATTTCTGTGGCTGTTAGCTCATGCTTTAGGTAATCATAGGCTTGTTCAAGGCTGCAGGTGTCGCCTTCTTTAACGCGGCTACCATCCGGATAGTAAGTGGTGCCAATCCCAATGGTCCATACGCCGGCGGGGCATTTGTAGGCGGTTAGGTATTTTGTAATGTTGCCTCCACACTCAAAATGTTCGATGAGTTTGATGCAGTTTTCTGATACTTTTGTGATTTTCATGTTAAAAAACAATTAAATTTATGTTGATGTGATATGTCTGGTTTTATCGGATTGGTGTTTAATTTGCTACTGCCACAATCATTCCGCCTACCACTATTCCACCCGCAGCCCAGAGCCATTTCTCCCACCGAGCCTTGTTCAGGTTTTTTAGGGCATTGTCGAGGTTGTTTTTGGCTTGATCAAGGTTTAGGGTAGCCTCTTTTATATTGGTTTGCATGGTGTTAAGCTCTTGTTCGGTTTTTGTGAGCGTGTTGCTGTACGAAAGGCTTAAACGTGTGTAAGATTTGTTTAGCGAATCAGCCCAGGCTTGCATTACCATCCCTTTTTCTTGAAATTCGTTTACAATGTCTTCGTAAAACGAAGGATCGTAACTTAATACAGCCAAGCCAGCCCGTTCGTAAAGCTTGTATCGGGCTTGGTTTATAATTACGGCAGAATCGCATTCAATACGTATTGTTTCGCCCACAGTGGCATGTAGAGGTTTGTCGTAAGGGCCGCAGGCCCCAAAAGGTTTCACCAATCCATTTTGAGCCAACAAGTTGCCTAGCCCAATGCTTAAGGTTAGCAAAAGCAAGATATTTTTCATTTTTCGAGTTTGTTAAGTTCGTCTTGGAGTTTTTTGAGTTCGAGGTGTTTTTTGCGCATTTCGGCCAACATATTATCAATATTGTTGTCTAACTGACCAATACGGTTTTTTATGGAGGCATTTAACTGTGCAACTTCTTGGTTGTACCCATTCAATTGGGTGCGTGCCACCATAAGATGTGCTTGTAAACTATCGATTGCCAGTTGGGCTTTCGCCAAATGTTGCGTGGCTGAGGTTATCAATTCTTTGGCTTGCTTTAGCTCTTTTTTTGTTGACTGTATTTGGCCGGTGTTAAACAGGCTTACAAATAGGTTGCCAGCTATTAAAAGGATGACAAATAGCAGCAATACCTTAAGGGTTTTATTGTTTTCCATTGTTATGCTGGTTTTTCGCTGGGTGGAGGAGGATTTTTAAATTTCATGACTTTTGAGAGCAAATCGAACCAAAACGGGGCGCCCATCGAAACGGCAATAGCTGTGATTAGCAAACCAAGAAAGGCCTCACGTTGGCTTGCCATAGTTGCAACAAATTGAATTTTCTCGGGCAAGGTCAAAGCAAGATTCGGATTTGTTATTCCTGCTTTCAGCCTTTCGCGATACAAGCGCTGCATAATCAATTCACAAGCTGTAGGAGTGGTTTCTGCTTTTAAGGTTGAATTGTTGCTATCGGATGTAAGCATGGGCTGTCCGTTTGGTGAGTCGTTAGGTATTGCATAATCCGTAAAATCAACCGGAATGTCCCAACCTAAGGCGAGGAGGTTGTTTGGGGTGGCCAAATCAGTCTCAAGCATTTTCATTACTTTTTTAGCTTGAAGAGCCAGCGAGTCGAGGCTTGAAGTATTGGTGGTGTCAGAAGTAGTGGGCACTTGAATGGAAGCCACAGCCAATTGTGTGATTTGCGCCCTCGCATCATCGTCTTTAAAAAGTTTGCTGGCTATTTTTATTGTATTTACGTTAAAGGTTAGAGCAATTATGAAGCCAATAATAAATGTATTGAGTTGCGCTTTGCGTTTATACAAACCAGTAACCCGTTCCATGGTGGCATCATACCATGCCATCAGCAGTTTTCTAAATTCAATTTCCTGTTTGCCCGATTCTTGCCATAAAGCAACGAGATACGATTTTGTTTCAGGTTGGATGGGTATAAGTATGTTGCCCAAATTGCAAGTTCCGTTTTGCAAGGCCCAATCAATTGATTGCTGTCCATCAGGGGCTTGCGAATTGCTTTTTAGCAACAAGACAAGGTTTTGGGCAAAGGCTTCCGGCCTAATATATGACGGTCTTTTAAACCAATTTGATAAGCCAAGATATTTAATGCCTGGCATTTCATAAAAAGCGGATGCAAGGTTTGGTTTAAGGTTAGCATACTGTAAGAAATACGGAAAAAAGAACATCACGAAGCTTTTCAACTTAGCCCAAATCTTTAGAGCCCATTTATTAACGCCTTTGTTGTTTAAAAATTCATGGGTGTCGTCGGTAAGCATCCGATGAATGCCCCTGCGTAATACCCGAGCCCTTAAGCCAAAAACTGAGGCTAATAATTCTTGAATTCCGGTTGCTAAAAGGCTGTAAAGTAGGAATATGAACAGTATCCCTATTACAACTTCAAGGATGGATGAGCCTAACATATTGATGCTATTGTGCTATGTTTACACTGTTTGTTCAATTTCGACGATGGCATTGTAATGTGCCAAAGCTATTTTTTCTCTCCAAGCGCTATCCATCATCTTAAGGCATTCGGCTTGATTTGAGTAGAACCCATTTTCCGTAAGAATAGAGGTCATGCTAGTGTGCTTAAGGATGTAGAACTTGTCGGTTTTAACGCCTCTGTTTTTCCAATGGGTTGTGGCAATTAAATGCCGTTGAAACACTTCTGCCAAGGCTGCGCCTTTTTCGCTTCCCGGGAAATGGAATGTTTCGATACCGGAGGCTGGATGCCATATTAATTCGTCAACTGCCGAGTTTCCATGAATCGAGACGAGCCTTTTGGCATTGCCGGGCAGGGTGTTGGCTCTGGCAACCCGTTCTGCCAAGGGTATGTCGTTCAGTTCGGGAACCAGGATGTGGTAGTTTATCCCAGCGGAATGTAGCAAAGTAGCTAGGCTGTTTACAATCGAACGATTATATTCGTATTCAAGCAGTTGGCTTTCATTTGGCAGCTTTGGGGAGCGTTTCCCAGCCGTGTTTACGCCATGCCCATTGTCTAAAATCCATACGTATTTCATGATTAGTGGTATTGTGATAGTATGTGAAAGCGTCGATACAGTGGCAAGGTTTAAATAAAACCAATCGTATTTTACCACTACAAATATAATCTAAAACGGGCCAAAAGTCAATTAAAAAGTGGATGGGCTTAAATTTGGGATGATAAGGTCTTTAGGTGAGAAGCGATGGATGCTGGGTTTGTATTTGAAAAGCCGGTTTTAATTTTCATGGCAACTCGTTTTTCCAAGGCGTAGTTGTAGCTTTTATCGTAATACATAAGCACGAGTTCAATAGCAGAGTTAATCTGTTGATTGGTAATATGTTTAATAGCTTTGGCAGTTACGTCATTACCTAATCGCTTTTGGATTCGTAGTACTGCATCAATTAAGTTTTGGGGATCGAAATGTCCATATTCTTGGGCCAGCCGTTCAGCACGGTATTGGTTTGGGACTTCAACTATATAAGTTGTTGCTGCCTGCATTGCATTAAAAAGAGGGTCAGGGATGTAGCATGAGCCAATGGAATAGCTTTCGTCTTCAATCCAGATTGGATTTTGGGGGTTTAATGCTGATAGATGCCGATAGATTTGGTTGCCAAATTGTTCGGTACTTGGTTGTGGGCGTTGGCCAAGGGCACCAAAAGCCGAGCCTTTGTGGTTTGCCAATAACTCGAGGTCAAGTATTTGTTCGCCAAGCTTTTGAAGTTCGTATAGGATTTCTGTTTTACCCGATCCAGTCATCCCGCCCAAGATATTGATTTTGAATGGGAATCCCATATGTTCAAGGATATGCTTTCGGTAGGCTTTATAACCACCTTTCAGCACATACGTTTCTAATCCAGTTGTGTCGAACAGAAATGCCATGGAAGCGCTACGCATGCCGCCTCGCCAGCAATATACACCCACCGTTTTGTTGTTTGTGATTTGGATGGCTTGCTGTGCAAATTTTGTTAGTTTGGTGCCAACAAATTCCAAGCCTTTAAGTACTGCTGTCTGAGAGCCTTGCCTTGTATAGAGCGTGCCAACAACAGCACGTTCCTCGTCCGAAAAAAGAGGTATGTTGATAGCTCCGGGTATGTGGCCTTGTGCAAATTCCGATGGAGATCGCACATCGATAAGTGTGCTGTGCTGAAGGAATTCTTTGCAGTCGATTCGGTGCGCCATCACAGCCTAGGCTTTATAAATTATGATAGCCAATGCGTTAATTGCTGCCAATTATCGAAAATGCACCTTGAAATGACTCTGTGCCAAACCTGCCGATACATTTTAAAATATAAAAATAGGTGCCATCAGAGGCGCCTCCTCCATCCCAGTCGTTTTGGTAATCAGAGCTTTCAAATATTTTTTTGCCGTAACGATTAAGCACAACAAACTCGGTTCTATCATAGAATTTGGTGAGTTTGGCTTGTTCCAGATCTGTTTTTCCATCAATTTGTACAATCAGTATATCATTGTATCCGTCGCTATTAGGTGTAATTACGGTCGGTACAATTACTTCGGACCGGTGCAGTTTTATGATTTTTGTGATGGATGTATCGCAGCCTTCGTCGTTTATAGCCCAAAGCTTAACAGGATAATCGGTTTTCTTCAATTCGTAGAAACCCAAAGCGCTTGTAAAAGTGTGTTTCGGATTGGCTTCGTTTGATTTTGATGAATCTGGTTCCCCAAAATTCCACTGCCAGCTGTATATGTCTTGCCCAACACTTATTAGCGAATCGATGTTGGAGGTAAACTGGATGTCGGGTTTTTGTAAATAAACGGAATCGGGGTCGGAGGTGAACCTTATTTTTGGGGCAATTTTAACTTTTACAAAATAGGTAGTGTCGTAGGTGCATCCGTTTCCATCCGTAATTTCTAATAGGTGGTCGCCACCTGTAAGTCCCAGTACGATGTTGTCATCGCCAGGGTTTAAAAATCCACCATTCCAGTTAATTTCATAAGGCTGTACACCTGAGCTGATTGAAATTGAATACCTTCCTTTATTTTCTTTACGGCATCCTTCCAGCAATTGAGTGAGGGTATAGCTTATTTCAGCGGGTTTATTATGTATCAAACCATCCGAAAACAGGGTAAGTAAACTGTTTCCTCCCAAGTCTTTGCACCACGAATTTGCATAATCAAATACTAAATTCGATGTACCTGCCTTTATTCCGGTAAACTGCAATTGGCAAACTAGCCCAGTGCCAAAATTTAGCACCTTGGTCGAATCCCATTCCAAGCGGATTCGATTTGGTGCTATAAAGGTGGAGGTGAATTTTTTAAATGCAGGGTTGTGCTCAAAAACACTATCGAATCTAACAATAGTTTGGTCGAATGTTAATTCGAATTTGAAAGCACTGGCAGTAGTTAAAGTGCCGGCCCTGAGATTCACCAAAACGGTATCATGGTTACAAAGCGTGTCTTTTTTGAGTGATATCGTAATTTGGGCATTAACAGCAAAAGCAAAGCCCATAGCAACTAAAAGGAAGAGGAGGCGTTTTTTCATCAGAAAACCTATATAATTCATCCACTGAATAGTTTAAATGCACTAAAACATTGCTGGTTAACCGTTAAAGAGTTTACAAACAATGTGAATGGTGAGCACAATAAGCCACATTTGTGGCAATTATGACACGTACCATTTATAAACGGGCGAAAGTACAAAAAATTTTGTAAGCCTACTATACTTCTAATACTGAGCTGTTGATAGAAGGACCAAGGTACAGGCTTCAAGTACCTCGATGCCTTGCTTTGTAGCAAGATTTTCAAGTTCATCGTTTTCAGTGCCTGGATTAAAGATAATGCGTTTAGGTTTCAGGCTCAGAATATATTCATAATAGGCTTGTTGTGCCATTGGATTTAGGTATAGGGTCACCGTATGGATATCGCTAAAAGCGGGTTGTCCGGTGTTTACTTCTATACCAGCAAAGTTAATGGCATGCCTGCCAATGGCCACTGCAGGGTAGCCATGCCTTTTGAGCATAGTAACCGCTTGGTTTGCATAACGTGAAGGGTTTTGGCTGACTCCGATAACGAGTGTTTTTTTCATGGTTTGGTTAATGGGTTTTGGTTGATAATGATTGATGTTGGCTAGTTTGGATTATGGAAGGTAAATGGCACCACCCGCAACATTTTTTTTGGCACCTGTTACGCTTGCCAAACAATTAGCCTGTTGAGTCCAGCGCAAAACGCCCAAAAAAGCAAAAATGAGTGCTTCCTTAAAGTTGATCAGCATGGGGTCAGGTAAAATGATTTTGCAATCGGTTTGTTGGCGGATGCTGTCGATCAGGAAGGTGTTGAAAGCGCCGCCGCCTGTAATTAGCACGTTTTTTAGCTTAAAATGGTTAAGGTTGGAGGCAATTTCAGAGGCGGCAAGATGTACACAAGTGTGTAAGATGTCGGGGATTCTGTTTGGTACATCGGTTTGAAGAAGCGGGCGCATTTCGGTTTCGAACCATTCACGACCCAAGGTTTTTGGAAAGGGCTGCGAAAAATAATCGAGGGCTTTAAGCGCATCAAGGGTTTTTTGAATGGTTTTGCCTGATCTGGCAATTGCACCATCCGCATCATAATCAAGGCCCAACTGCTGCGTTAAATAGTTCAAGGCCATGTTAACCGGGCAGATATCATAGGCAATGCGTTGGTTCTGGTGATCCATTGATATGTTGGCAATTCCGCCTAAGTTTAAGCATGCGTCATAATTCCCAAAAAGCAATTTATCGCCTATTGGAACCAAGGGTGCTCCTTGGCCGCCGGCTGCCACATCAGATGTTCGGAAATCGCAAACCACTGGCAAGGATGATTCGATGGCAATAGCTGCACCATCCCCAATTTGTGTAGTAAACCCCGTTTTTGGATCATGAAAAATGGTGTGCCCATGCGAGGCAACAAAATGGGCCGGAAACCCTGCTTTTTTAGCAAAGTTGGCGACTTGTTTGCCTAGATAATGTCCATAAAATGCATGAAATTGGCTGAAATGCCGTGCATCAGCAGCAAATAAGCCCGAAAGTCGTTCCTTGAGTTCGCTGGGATAGGGTAGGGTTTCAGCCGTAACAAGTGTGTAAGTCCAATGCGAATCGACTGAGCGAAATGTACAGGCAGCCAGGTCGAGCCCATCGAGTGATGTTCCTGACATTATGCCAATTACATTGTATTCGGGGGTGTTAGAGTACATCAAGTAGAATTTCAAGTTTGTTGCCACGGCTGCCTTTTAACAAAATAAGCCTGTTTAGAAGCGGTTCCTTTTGGAGGTGTTGCCTAAGCTGATCCGTTGTTTCGAAGTGAAGGAAGCCTTTTGGAAGTTGAATAGGTTGAAATGCCTTCCCAACCAAGAAAACGTGCTTTGCTTGTGTTTCTGCAATTTTTTTGATTAAGTTTTGGTGTTCGGTTAGCGAATCGTTGCCCAATTCCAGCATTTCGCCTAAAATAAGGGCCTTATTGTTTGCCTCTAGGGTGGCAAAGTTTTGCAAAGCCACCTCCATGCTCGATGGATTAGCGTTGTAAGCATCCACAATTAATTGATTTTTTTGGGTATTTTTAAACTGTGAACGCATATTGCCAGGCGAATAATTTTCCAATGCATTGGATAGCTGGGCGGGTTCAATTTTAAAATAATTGCCAATACAAACCGCTGCAAGAATATTCGGAATGTTGTATTGCCCAATTAATTGTGTGTTTACTTTTAGCCGCGTACCATTAATGTCAATGGTTAATTCTACGAAAGGGTTAGAAGCGTTTTGGAGTAATTTTATTTTTTCGCCACCAACTCCATAATAAACACATGTTATGTTCGATGATAAGTTTACAAGTAATTGGTCGTCTTGGTTAACAAATGCTATTCCATTTTTTTGCTTTAGGTGGTGGTATAGTTCTGATTTTGTTTTGATGACGCCTTCATAGCCTCCAAACCCTTCCAGATGAGCTTTTCCAATATTTGTAATTAAGCCAAAATTTGGATCCGCAATGGATGAGAGCAAGGCAATTTCGCCGGGGTGATTTGCGCCCATTTCAATTATGGCAACTTCCGTTTCAGTTGTTATCCCGAGCAAAGTTAACGGAACACCAATGTGGTTATTGAGGTTTCCTTTGGTAGCCAGTGTATTGAATTTTTGTGATAATACACTGTATATTAGTTCTTTGGTGGTTGTTTTGCCGTTGGTGCCCGTAATTCCAATTACTGGGATTTTTAATTGCTGCCGATGGTGTTTTGCCAGTTCTTGAAGGCTTTGTAAAGCATTGCTTACTGGGATAAAATTTGGGTTGGCCGGGAGTGTAGGGTCGTCAACCACTGCATATTGGGCTCCATTCTCAAGGGCTTGAGCAGCAAACCGATTGCCATCAAAGGAATCTCCTTTAAGAGCAAAGAACAGAGAGCCTTTCAGGATGTTCCTTGTGTCAGTAGAAACCCCTGTGCATTTTAAATACTTGGAATACAGATTGTTCATTTTCGTCTTGCAAAATTCAAAGATAGAAATTTTTTGAGATATTGGTTTTGGGAAATTAGAATAGCGATAGATAAAGGTCGTAATAAGAATCCTTTGGTATAAATACTTGAATGGTTGGCTTTTATGGGCGAGGTGTTTTTTTTTGAAAATAACTTGGGTTTTTGTACAACTTTTCGGAACTTGCAGAGCTCTTTAACGTATAAGTGCTAGTTAAGAAAAACTGACCAAAATTGTATAATTTTAAAAGTCCTAGATATGGCTCATTCACCGAAAATTTCCGATAACTTATTGAAAAAATTCTTTTTAGGTAAGTTAGTGGTTGTGTTGGTTTCTATTCTTCCTTTCGTTGGCTATTCGCAATGCCCATCTACCATAACAGCTGTTCCCCGGCCTGGAACGCCAATAGTTACAACAGGGAGTACCGTAAAATTTTGTGCAGGTGATACGCTTGCTCTTGTTGCATCGCCTTCATCAGCAGTAAGTTATACATGGTATAAAAACAATGTAGTTATACCTGACTCCATACGTAATACACTCAGCGTAGCCAACAATGGCGATTACCATGTGGTGATTTCGGGATGCGCTACGCCATCCAATGTAATAAATATCGTAGTTAATCCATTGCCAACCGCATATATAACTTGTGACCCCACCCCACCCGTTTGTAGTGGCACCCCTTTAACTTTTACCCTAAATACCAATGCAAGCGAATTTTATTGGTTGCCACCAGTTCCTCCAACAGCAATGTACACCAACCCCATTAGTTTATTGCTCTCAGGTTCTGCTTTAATAAAGGCTGTTACAATTAATAATTCTTCGCCGCAGTGCTCAAAAGTTGCCAATTATTGGGCGCAAGTTGATTTTCCAATCTATGGGGGGCAAATTGCGGCAAACGATACAATTTGTTCGGGCGAAACGCCTGCCCCCATCACCAATATGGCCCTACCCTCTGGCGGAAATGGCACTTATACCTATACCTGGCTTAAAAGCACCATTAGCGAACTTGGCCCATTCTCACTTATTTCGGGCGAAAATGGTTTGGATTATTCACCCGGTGCATTAACCCAAACCACTTGGTTTGCACGGGCTGCTCAGTCTCCTCCTTGCTCCGAAGGCTTAAGTAATCCTGTTATGGTACTTGTTAATCAGCATCCTACCATTACAAGCGCTACCACCGATACCATTTGTTCAGGTCAATCCATCAATTATACACCTACTTCGGGTGTAGCCAATTCAACATTTGGATGGACAGCAACTGTAACCACAGGCGCTGTATCGGGTGTGGCTGCATCTGGAACAGGGCCTATAGTTGCCACGCTTTCAATGCCTGCAGGTACCGCATTGCCCGGAAAAGTAACCTATACCATTACTCCAACCGGACCAGCTCCAACTTTTTGCCCTGGCACTCCAAAAGATTTTGTTGTAACCGTTATGCCACAGCCCATTGTAAGCAATACAGATTTACAGGATACCATATGTGCTGGGGGCACTAGCCAAGCAGTTGTGCTAAGCTCATCCGTAACTGGAACAAGCTTTAGCTGGTATGCTAATGTGCCTTGGGGCATCAGCATGAATCCCTATTATGGCACGGGTAATATTCCGGCTATCACCATTTACAGTGTGCTGACCGATATTACCGATATTCCCATAATCATTACTCCCTCAGGTCCTGATCCTTCCAATTGTGGTGGATCTGCTATAACGTACACTATTACGGTAAAACCTTCACCTACGGTAACCAATTCACCCCTATCGCAAAGTATATGTTCAGGGAATAGCACTGTGGCTGTAACCTTGACTTCGAATGTTATTGGTACTAATTTTTCTTGGACAGCCACTGCTAATCCCATTACTTTAACTGGTTTTCAGGCTTCTGGAGGGAATACTATACCCGCACAAACCATAACCAATCCAGAGAATGCTGCCGGTTATGTAACCTATACCATATTGCCTAGCGGTAGCTTAGGGGCTTGCCCAGCAGCACCTCGTGATTATGTGATCTATGTTGATCCAAAACCGGTTATTACAAGCACTTTGGCAGAGGCACTCTGTAGCATGGAGCAGTTTAACTACAGCATTACCAGTAATGTAACCAATTGCAGCTTCTATTGGAGCAGAGCTGCAGTGGCAGGAATCTCCAATCCGGCAGCCAATGGAACCAACCCATTGATTTCGGAAACCCTTATAAACACAAGCAGTTCTGATGTTGTAGTAACGTATGTG
>CAZKHA010000115.1:0-11157 GCA_964552325.1 uncultured Bacteroidales bacterium | reverse complement strand
TGAACCCTTCCTCCCTTAATAATCAACTTCCATGTCAAAAGTTTTCTTCAAAAGGAGCAAAGCCGGATTCTTTTCGGCCATTCGGCTAAACTTATCGGTGGATGAATACGCCTTCGCTACCGTTTCTATAGCGGTGATCGTTACATTAACCTGGATAAGCTTGTTGTTGAGTTGTTGCCTCAAAAAGCTTAGTAAGTCAGATTTGGTTTCGGTAAGCCGATCGGCCTGAAGCTTGTTTACCACCTCTATATCAATTCTAAAATCATCGTTTAGGACTGGTTTATTGGTTGTTAGAGCGGATGCTAGGAGGAAGTCGGATGAAACAATGGAAGCATATTCGGCCCATTTCTCTTCAAGGGCAAGCTGTGAAAAGGAATGGGCCAAAAGCTCTGTTTCGTCATCGGTATCACTTGTTTCTTCCGTTGAGGCTGCTTTAGCGGCTGTTCCCAGGTTTTGTTTTAAGCTCATGCCTGTGCTTGGAATAAACAACGAGCCTTGTTTGGGCTCTGAATACTGCACCTGTGGTTCAGCCAAGCTTGGGTTTGCACCTGCTGCTGATGGTTTTGCTTGGGTTGTTGGGGTTGAAGCAGCGGTTTGTGGCATGGTTGCCGCTGTAGGTTGTGCGGGAGTAGGTGGGGTTGGTCTGGCTGTAGGTGAACTAACGCTGGCTTGTGCGGTGGAAGCTTGGGTTTTAGGAACATCAGCAGCTGGCATCGAATCGGTAAGCTTACCAACCAACTGACACATCTTTAAAAATGCAAGTTCAAGATGCAGGCGCTTGTTATTGCTTGTTTTATAGTTAAGGTCGCAATTATTAACGATATCGAGTGAATTAAGCAATAAACTTGCACTGCATTTGCGGGTTTGCTCTTGATAGAGCTTTTTAACAGAATCGCCAGCCTCTAAAAGCGTAACGGTTTTGGCATCGCGGCACAGCAATAAGTTGCGAAAGTGGTCGCCAAGGCCCGTTATCAAATGCTGCCCATCAAAGCCTTTCTCAATAATCTCGTTGATGGTTAGCAAGGTTTCGGACACATTCATGGCCAAGATTTGATCAACTATTTTAAAGTAGTAATCGTAATCAAGTACATTCAGGTTTTCGATAACGTTTTTATATGAGAGGTGATTTCCGGCAAAACTCACCAATTGGTCGAAGATGCTAAGCGAGTCGCGCATGGCACCATCGGCTTTAATAGCGATGATGTTTAAGGCCTCTGGTTCGGCAACAATATGTTCGCTTTTGGCAACAAATTCAAGGTGTTTGGCAATATCTTCAACCGTGATACGCCTAAAATCAAATATTTGGCAACGCGATAAGATGGTAGGTAGTATCTTGTGTTTTTCGGTGGTGGCTAAGATGAATTTGGCATAAGCCGGTGGTTCTTCAAGGGTTTTTAAAAAAGCATTGAAGGCGGCTTGCGAGAGCATGTGAACCTCGTCGATTATATAAACCTTGTATTTGCCGGCTTGTGGTGGTATGCGAACCTGTTCTATCAAGCTTTTAATATGCTCAACTCCATTGTTGGATGCGGCATCTAGCTCATAAATATTAAAGGACGCGCTATTGTTAAACGATCGGCAGGATTCACATTGGTCACAGGCCTCAATTTTGTCAGTGATATTCTGGCAGTTAATTGTTTTGGCCATAATCCTGGCACAGGTGGTTTTGCCAACTCCCCTAGGCCCAGTAAAAAGGAAGGCCTGAGCCAGTTGTCCTGTTTTAATGGCATTCTTGAGCGTAGCGGTGATAGAGCGTTGTCCAACCACGGTTTCAAAGGTGGCTGGTCTATACTTACGCGCTGATACAATGAAGTTTTCCATCCGAAATTCGGTTTAAAAAATTGGATTCAAACTTACATGATTTTTCCGAATCTATGGCCTTGTGAATGCTCTATCGGCAAAAAAAGCGTAGTTTTGGGTACTCGTTTTAAGCTTTTTTCATGCTTCTTGTTTTTGCCCCCAAAATTACCAACCGACTGAAATACACCTTTGCTTTGGTTTTAAAGAGCCTTTTAGGATTGGATTTTCAGTTGACAGCCTCGGCTGATGAATTTGCTTCATATCAAGGCCCTCGTATGATATATGACAAGCAATCGCAAGCTGGCGAATTGTGCTTTGGCGCCTGCGACTTGCTTTTTCAGCGAGGTATAACCATTTCTGATGTGCCAGTGTTTGATAAGGAGGGCTTGTTTGGGCTGTTTCCTGTATATTGCAAAGGAAGTGTTTTGCCATATGATCCTTTTGCATCAGCCTTTTACATGGTTAGCAGGTATGAAGAGTATTTGCCTTACCGCAAAGATGTGTTTGGCCGTTTTACAGCCCATGAAAGTTTGGCTTATAAAAAGGGTTTTTTAAACAAGGCTGTTGTAAACCGTTGGGCTTTACAAGTTTCTGATATTTTGAAACAACATTTTATTGGTCTAAAATTTCAATTGCCAGCATACCAGTTTGTTCCCACCATTGATGTTGATTCGGCCTGGAGCCATCTCAACAAAGGACTTTTACGTACTTCGGGAGGCTATGCCAGGGATTTGCTGAATGGTAACTTTGCGGAAATAAAAGCTCGAACACGTGTGTTGGCAGGCCTGGATCGCGACCCATTCGATAGTTTTTCAGCCTTGCATGCACTGCACGAACGTTATGGCCTAGAGCCCTTGTTCTTTATACTGTTTGGCGATTATGGCGAATATGACAAAAACGTACCCACGCAAAACCCTGCTTTCAAAAACCTTATTAAATCAATTGCTGATTATGCCCACGTAGGAATTCATCCTTCCTATGCGAGCAATGCCTCTACCAAAAGGCTTAAGGTTGAGATTGATAGATTATCAGATGTGCTTAAACGAGAAATACTCCATAGCCGTCAGCATTTTTTAAAGATTGAATTACCTATTACTTACAGAAACCTTATTAATTTCGACATCCGGCATGATTACACCATGGGCTTCGCAGCCGAATCGGGTTTCAGGGCAGGCATTTGCAGCCCCTTTCTGTTTTACGACCTCGACCTTGATGTGCAAACCAACCTCATGGTGCATCCATTTACGGTGATGGATGGAACGCTAAAGGATTACCTGAAGCTGCCAAACGATAAAGTGTTGCAATATATTGAACCCCTTATAAACGAAGTAAAAGCAGTAGGAGGCACATTTATAAGCCTTTGGCATAACGAAACACATGGAGGGCATGGACGCTGGGTAGGATGGCCCGAATTGTACCGAATGCTTATAGAAATGGCTGTATAACAAACAATCAAAAGATAGGAATGCTTACACGACTTTTTAAATCAAGCTTGCCTTTTCAAGCGGTTATTCTAACAACTATTACTGGATTGCTTTGGTTGAACGTGTTTTATCAACCAACCAAATTGCCTGTGTTTGATTCATATGTTATTCAGAAAAGCCTTTTAAACGCTTTTGCAACCGATGCTACGGTATCTTCGGTCATGGCCCTGCTGGCCTTGATTCTGTCGGCACTTATCTTCAACTTTTTCATTACCAATAACGATTATATCCCTAGGTACACCCTGTTGCCAGCCTTTTTATATATTTTATTCTTTAGCCATTCACCAGGCTTGCTTTTTCTTAATCCGGCCACTGTACCAACTGTTTTGTTGTTGTTGGTGTTAATCAACACCATGAAGATGCATGATAAGGAAGATGCTTTTGTGCTGGTGTTTAACACCTCTTTTATAGCAGCATTGGCGGCCATTCTATATCCACCCGCCATGGTTTACTTGCTGTTTATATGGTTTAGTTTCTTGGTCAACGGCATACTCAAATGGCGAGAGTGGGTAATATCTATTATTGGTTATGTAATTCCTTACTTATTTGTGTTAATGGCCTATTTCTGGTTCGATAAGCTACCGGAGTTTTTCGCCAACCATATTCCAGTTCCTTTTATCAACTGGAATGTTGTGCCAGTTCCCAATACCATCGAAATTATTCTGTCTGTTCTTATTTCCATTCTTTTTTTAAGTGGTTTTAGAAAGGTGCTTGCTATTCAAAATGAACGTGTTATTAGTTTTAGAAAGCGAACTTGGACGATGCTATGGTTTTCTTTTTTTTCGCTATTGAGCCTCTTGTTTGCTGGTGCTGATTACTGGTTTCACCTTTCGCTGCTTACCATTCCGGCTATAGCATTTATTTCGTACTATTTTTTAAGTCAACGAAAAAGCCTTGGCTCTGAGATAATGGTTTGGCTATTGTTGATAATCATAGTTTTGCAAAACACAGGCATCTTGTAGCATGTTACTATCAAGCTATTCTAATTCGCTGTTCGAGGCTGGTTGCGATGAAGCAGGAAGGGGTTGTCTGGTTGGGCCAGTTTTTGCCGCAGCAGTAATCCTGCCCTTGGGCTTTTACCACCCTCAACTTAACGATTCAAAGAAACTTACTGCCGCCAAGCGCGAAGAATTGCGGTTGATTATTGAAAGCCATGCTATTGCATGGTCGGTTGCGCAAGTGGATGAAAACGAAATAGATAAAATTAACATCCTTAACGCAAGCATTAAGGCCATGCATCTGGCATTGCAGAACTTGACTCAGCAACCTGATTTTATTTTGGTAGATGGCAACCGTTTTAAAGCGTTTAAACAGGTTCCTCACCAGTGCATTGTTAAAGGCGATGCCACTTATGCCAGCATTGCTGCCGCTTCGGTATTGGCAAAAACCCATCGTGATGCCTTTGTTTTGCAATTGCATGAACAATACCCTGAATATGGTTGGGCTCAAAACAAGGGATATGGAACTGAATCGCACATCAAAGCAATGGGGCAATTTGGGTTAACACCTTACCATCGAAAGAGTTTTGTCGTTAAAAAGCAACTAAAGCTTCTGCTCTAAATAATAGTTGGCCATTGGGCTAAAGCCCTTGAGAATGATAAAAAACATTACATTTGCACCAAAATACGTTCGAAACTGCTGAGGCAGTTAACTTATGAAGGTAAAAAGCAAAACCGCTCTTGTTTTATTGCTGATAGCTGGCATACCATTGTTGGCCGGTGTTCTGTTTTTTGTTTATAAAGCCGTATCCCCAAGTTCACGCCAAGCTATTGAAGTCGTTCCTGCTGATGCTTCGGTCATTTTTATAACTGACGATCCGGGTGGGGTATGGAAGAAGTTAAGTACCGAAAGCTCCATATGGGCAACACTGGTAAAAACCGAAAACTTTCGTAGGCTTGGCAATACAGTGCATATTATCGACTCAGCCATTCGTAAGCACAGCGATCTCGATAAAATGCTTAAAGGCAAACGCTTGCTTATCTCATTACACAATCCGAAAGCTAATGAGAACGAATTCCTGTTTCTGCTTGAATTGCCTCCTGCTTTTCTAAATATCGGTGGTTCACACATCCTAGAGAAATACGGCCAAGCCAAGCTTGCCGAAGAAAAGGAGCTTAATGGGGTTACCTGCCGAAGGGTAGTGTTCGGCAACACGGGTGTTACGCTCTGGTATGCTTTATACCGTGGCCTGTTTATGGCAAGCTACAATGCGCAATTATTGGCCAATGCTATTAAACAGTCTGATAATGAAGGGTTTTTAGAAGGAGATGAAGGCTTTAAAATGCTAAATTCCTTAGCAGGGAAAAATGTTGACGCCAACTTGTATATACATTTTTCGAAGTTCCCGGGTGTGCTGAACGAGTTTTCGGCTAAAGGCTTTTCTCCAGGTTTTAGCAGATTAGGCAATTTTGCCCGTTGGGCGCAGCTTGATTTATTCGTGGGCCAAAAAAAGATTATGCTAGGTGGCTATACCTTGGCTAGCGGCTCCGATTTTTTAAAGTTATTTAAGAACCAAGAACCGATGGTTCCTACGGCACTCAATTTATTGCCAGCGCAAACGGCTAGTTTTATCTATTTGTGCTTCAAAGATTTTGGTTCGTTTGTGAGTAATTACAACAATTATCTTTCACAAACAATCGATAATACCCCCACTAAAACAAAACTGCTTGACGTTTCAACTGCCGAAAACCTAAAAGAAGCTGCTATTAGCGAGATAGCCGTGGCCTTGGTAAATGGAGAAATGAGCACCGCTGCCGCCAATTCCTTTGTTATCATCCATACCCTTGCACCTGAAAAGCTAGATCGCATGCTTGATGAAACCCTTGCCGACGAAACATCTAAAGCCATTACTATTCAAGACAAGGAACTCAAGAAAACAGGGTTCAGTAAGTTTTTCGACCGGTTTTTATTCAACGTGTTTCCTGAGTTCGATACCACTTACTATTATGCAGTAGGCGAATACTTTATTTTTTGCCCCTCACCCGAAAATCTCAACAAATTTGTTGTAAACTATATTTCGGGAAACACCTTGGTAAACGATAAGGGCTTTGAAGGGCTGAGCCGTAACCTTTCCCAAAAATCAAATATCTTGCTGTATTACAATCCGTCTCGTGCATCTTCATTCCACCATTTCTTTTTTAAAGATGAAACCGCAGGCAAATTCGACAGCAACCTTCCTGCCTTGGATGAGTTAGAAGGGATTGCCCTTCAGTTTTCGGGAGGTGGGGATTTGATTTATACTACCATGCTGGTACAGAACAAAGAGGTTTTTACCAGTTTAACAGCAAACCCTAGTCTTCCCGAAATTGCACCCGAAGAAGCGGATTCTATTACAAATGAATACCTTGTAACAGAACCTGCCGAAAAAATGACCGACTCTATTCCGGGCGCTCAATGGATGACCGTGCTTGATGCACCCATAGTGGGCAAGCCATGGTTTATACCCGGGAATACTAAAAGCAATGGAATTATTGTAGCCTTTGATAAAGAGGCAACTATGTATATTGTAAACATGGATGGAGAGATTGAGCATAGGCTCAGCTTAAAGGAGCTTCCAGTAAGCGAGCTGTTCGCCGGTAAAGCAGGGTCTTTCTTATTCAGTACCCAAACAAGTATTCACCAATACAATTTTGAAGGCAAGCCTGCAAAGGGCTTTCCGATTAGCCTGAGCGAAAAAGCTACCAATGGAATTTCTGTTTATCATCCAGAAAAGGGGAGCGAGAGCAGGGTTTTCTATGCTGGCGAAAGCAATAGCATTTATTGCCTGGATATGAATGGGAAAAGTGTTAAAAGCTGGTTAAAGCCTAAGGCAAATGATGTTGTTGTTCAATCAATCAGGTTTCTTGGAGCCAAAGACGGAACACACATCATCATCCCACAGAAAAATGGCAAAGTGCTAATTACCAATCTCAAAGGAGAGGTAAGGCTTAGTACGGGCGATTCATTTACAAATGCTGCCAATTCAGAGTTTTATATTAACGAAACCAACAAGAAAAGTTTGCTCTTAACCACCGATAACAAGGGCAATTTGGTCTATATTTCGGCCAAAGGCCCCGTTGAAAAAACAGTTTTTGACAACTTTAGCAAAAACCACTTCTTTGTTTACGACGACTTTGATGGCAACAATCAACCTGATTTTATCTATTTGGATGGAACCTCCTTGGTTGTTTACGATAAGCTTCGAAAAGTGCTTTTGCAACACCAGTTTAGCAAAACCATTCGCCACGCTCCCGTCATGATCAAATATCCGGGAATTGGCAACCTGATAAGCGTTTTTTCGCAAAGCACGAATCAGCTTTATGTCTTAAGCCGCGAAGGCATGTTTTTAGAACAACCTTTAGTAGCAAGTACGCCCTTTGCACAAATTAACCAAAGCAAGAAAGAAGCGCCTTTGCTTGTGGTAGGGTATAAATCGGCTTTGATTTGCTATGAGTTAACCAACACGTCCCCAGGCGAAGAGTAATTTTATTCCATGCTACAGACTGATTAGTTTGACGACGGCTTGCGTTTGCGCAGCCAAAGTGTTGTGCCTTCTTTTGGGTTTTCCCCATCTTTTAAGCGATTGCGGTAGTATAGCTTATTTATCCGTATTCCAAGCTTTTGCGAAATGCTTCGCATCGTTTCTCCCGGTTTTACGGTATAAAAATCTTGTTCGCCTTTACGTGCCTTTCGTTGCAGGTACACTATCTCACCGGGCAGTATTTGGGCATCTTCGGGCAGGTCGTTAAACTCATTTAGTTGCCACGAAAACAAATCGTACAACTGGGCTATGCGGGCGGGAGTGTCGTATTTTGAATAGATAATGTATTTTTTGCCATTGGTTTCATACACAGGGCGTTCGTCGGGGCCATATTCAAGCAAATGAGTTTCTTCGGGCTGTTCAAGATATGCCATAATGGTGTCAGCAGTGGTTGATACGATGGCGTTTTGGTTCGAATTGGTTTCAATGTACATGGGGTCGTCAAATCGCATCAATTGATGTTCTTCAATAATTTTGATTAGCTTTTCGGGATATGCCGGGTTGGTAGCATAGCCTGCTGCCTTTAACCCATAGGCCCAAGCCTTATAATCGGTTATGCTTAAGGTGAATAAGTTCTGGTAACGTTGGCGTGTGGTAAGAAACAAAGAGTGGTCTCGATACGATTCTTCGACCGAGCCATAACTTCTAAAGCACTCATTTTTTGCATCATCGTCTTGGTGAAAGGTTTTTCCTGTCCATTCTTTATGGCATTTTATGCCAAAATGGTTATTGGCGACCCTAGCCAGTAGGCTTTTCCCTGCATCGGTTTCAATAATGCCTTGAGCCAAGGTTATGCTGGCTGGCACCTTATAACGTTTCATTTCGTCGATAGCCAATTCTTTATAGTCTTTAATATACTGCATTTTGCGAACCCAGTACGAATCGGCTTGACCTTTTGAGCTAAGGCCTGCAAATAGTATCAATAAGCCCAAAATCAATTGCTTCATGGTATAAAAATAGGGTTTGTGTGTAGCCGAAATCAACAAAAAAAATCGCATAACTAAGGCTAACAATACGCCATAAAGATATAAATATTGTATGTTTTGGGCTATTCCACCGGAATCAACAGGCAGAATTTTCCTACTTTTGCACCCCAAAGTTCCACCAACACAGCTTATCGCAGCATTCAACCACACGCATGGAAATCATTCAGAAATACTTCCCAAACCTTAGTCCCGAACAAATGGAACAGTTTAGGATGTTGGGACCCTTGTACGAAGAATGGAACGCGAAAATAAACGTGGTGTCACGTAAAGACATTGACCATTTGTACGAGCGACATGTACTGCATTCGCTTGGCATTGCACGTATAATCCGTTTTAAGCCTAGCACCTACGTGCTGGATGTGGGTACGGGAGGAGGCTTTCCAGGGATTCCGTTAGCCATCTTTTTCCCTGAAGTTCAATTCACGCTTATCGACTCTATTGGAAAGAAAATAAAGGTTGTGGAAGCTATTGCCCAAACTTTGGGGCTTGCCAATGTGGAGGCTTATCAGGCAAGGGCCGAAAGCCTAAAGCAGAAGTTTGACTTTGTAGTAAGTCGCGCTGTAACAAGCCTTCCAGAGTTTTATGAATGGGTAAAAACAAACATTCGGCGCGATGAAATAAACTACCTGCACAACGGTATTTTATACCTGAAAGGGGGCGAGACCGAGTCAGAAGTTAACCGCATCGAACGCCGTTCGCATACCTATTACTTAAGCAACTACTTCTTTGAGGAGTTCTTCGAGACCAAGAAAATCGTGCATATCTACTAGGATTCAAAACCTCTTTGGGCGTAGGGTTAAATAAGTCGCAAATACCTTATTTATATACTTTTAAGCAGCTTGAAGACGTAAAGCATTCTTAATTACATGGGTGCTCTAGCGCGGTGTGCAAGCTTATCGTATAAAATCCGTTACAATACAGCTTACCTCCAGCTATATTTTATACTTTTGCATACATGCTTTTGTAAACATTTTTACTACTTAAATAATCAACCAATGAATAAGAACATCTCGAACCTTGAACCCAAGGAGCTTTGGAAACACTTCCACAGCCTCACCCAGATTCCACGCCCCTCTAAACACGAGGAACGGATTCAGGAATTTATGGTAAACTTCGGAAAAAGCCTTGGCCTTGAAACCATTAAAGACGAAGTTGGCAATGTAATCATCCGCAAGCCTGCCACTCCTGGCCTCGAAAATCGCAAAGGAATTGTATTGCAGGGCCATTTGGATATGGTTCCCCAAAAGAATAGCGACAAGGTTCACGACTTTGTAACCGACCCCATTGAGGCCTATATTGATGGCGATTGGGTGAAAGCGAACGGAACCACCTTGGGCGCCGATAATGGAATGGGTGTAGCTTCTGCCATGGCCATTCTCGAATCAAAGGATATTCCTCACGGCCCCATCGAAGCCTTGTTTACCTGCGATGAGGAAACTGGGATGACTGGCGCCGAAGGGCTAAAAGCCGGATTATTACAAGGCGACATCCTTCTTAACCTCGACTCGGAAGACGAAGGCGAGTTATATGTGGGCTGTGCTGGCGGCTTAGACGGTGTGTTTACTTTTGAGTTTAACGAAGAGGCTGTGCCGGGCGGTATGAAAGCTTTTAAACTGAGCGTTTCAGGCCTAAAGGGTGGACACTCAGGGCTTGATATTAACCTTGGCCGAGGCAATGCCAACAAGATTTTGTTCAGGTTTTTAAAACATGCCCAAAAAGAGCATCGCCTACGAATTGCCTTTGTTGATGGAGGAAGCCTGCGCAATGCCATTCCGCGTGAAGCTTGGGCTATCGTTCTCGTGCCCGAAAACCACTCCGAAAAACTTGGCAAATGCCTCGATTACATGGCCGGAGTGTATAAAAAGGAACTTTCGGTTACCGAACCAAATTTCTCATTTACCTGCGCACCCGCCGAGCTTCCGCTTTCGGTAATTGATAAGGATACCCAATACATGCTTATCAATGCAATCTATGCCTGCCCTAATGGTGTAATACGATTGAGTGATGCCATGCCCGGTTTGGTTGAGACTTCCACAAATTTGGCTAGTGTGAAAATGAAAGATGGCAAAATAGTTATCAGTTGCTTGCTCCGTAGTTCAGTCGATTCATCCAAAGATGACTTAGCCGATATGATGGGAAGTGTATTTGAATTGGCAGGAGCAGAGTGCAAATTTGTAGGTGGATACCCGGGCTGGAAACCCAATCCCGATTCGGCTATTCTAACTACCATGCAAGGCGTTTATCAAGCACATTTTGGGAAGATTCCCGAAATTAAAGCTATACATGCCGGACTGGAATGTGGCATACTTGGCGGAGCATATCCACATTGGGATATGATTTCGTTTGGCCCCACCATGCGCTTTCCGCA
>CAZKHA010000114.1:0-11238 GCA_964552325.1 uncultured Bacteroidales bacterium | reverse complement strand
AACTTCATTTCCGGAGAGAACGAATGGCAGTTTTCAAAATTATTGCCTTATGCCTCTTGCCCAAAATTATCAAAAACCTATCTGAGTCAAAACCACAGCAATAAAATTATCTATTCATTATCAACTATTTGACAAACATTAAACACAATATACGCGCAACAGCTCGCATCATGAACTGAAGAATAGATCGAATTCTGCCTTTCGAATACAAAATTTCTTTTGCAATCACTTGCTTTTGTTGTTTTCATATCGTACATTTGTTTTTCAATATTTGGACATCGAAATCCACAAAAGGACAAAATACTCCGAATATTGGAAAACGAACCTACCACCGACTGCAAACCAATTCATAACCCAAGTTAGCAGATTAACCAACCCCTCATTGCACTTACCTTTAACTAGCTACTATTAATCTAACTATAAGCATCATGAAAAACATTTACAAAAGTGTTACAAAAACAGGATTCATCTTGTTAGTAAT
Organism: uncultured Bacteroidales bacterium; assembly: GCA_964552325.1. GTDB lineage: Bacteria > Bacteroidota > Bacteroidia > Bacteroidales > TTA-H9 > CAZKCK01. Next base: position 10,757 of record CAZKHA010000114.1, on the reverse strand, counting down.
CATGGGATTTGTTCTAAACGCTTTCTCACAAACCCCTACTTTCGTTTGTGAACTAAGGAACGACTCCTTAGAAAACGCCAAAAATCTTGTCTTTGACGTTTATTTAGTTAATACAAGCCCCGGTGGATCAACGGTTTTCGAATATAACAATATGCAGTTGGGCATTACTTTTAATAGTGCGATAAAGAATGGAGGCACCGTATCCGCTACGTATGTTAGTGGTTACTCTGATTTAATAAGTGCCCAAGAATGGCTTCAAGTGAACGTTTCAGTAAACACCGGTGGGCTAAAAGTAACTGTTAGAACGCCTTCGGTAGGAGTGGGCAATGGCACCATAATTTCGACCTTGGCCCCAGGCACCCGCCTTGGAAGGTTTAGGCTTACCAATACCAATAATTTTGGCCAAGCCCAAGCCAACTTAGCATTCTCGTTTGCCACGAGTCCATGGCCTACAAAAGTGTTCGCTTATTTGCCCCTCAGTACTAACATTACGTCGTCTGGCACATTTTTATCCAGTGGATTATCAAACCCAACACTAAACCAAAGCATCCAAACTTTTGATGTAACAGGTTCAGGATCCTATTGCCAAGGTAATACGGGTTTATCTGTAAACCTTTCAGGGTCACAAACAGCAGGATTGAATTATGTTCTTTATAAAGACGGAATTCAACAAGGCTGCGCAGTTCTTGGTACAGGTGCGGCTATGAATTTTGGAACGCAACTTTCAGGAACTTATACCATAAAAGCCCATCGCATAGCTACCTATATGTATGCTGATATGAATGGCAATGCCACTATTACCGAAAACCCAACAACCATAGGTGGCTCTGTTACTGGGGGATCAACCGTATTTACAGGAAATCCGAGCGGTTTGCTTACACTTGTTGGCAATGTAGGATCGGTCATAAACTGGCAATCATCTACTAACGATGGAGCAACTTGGATCGACATCACCAATACTGGAAATTCATATACCTCTGGCCCCTTAACCGAAACAACTTGGTTTAGGGCAAATGTTCAAAGTGGTGTTTGTGCTTCAGCATTTTCAAACCATGCCATTGTAACGGTTACCACAGCTCCAATTATTTATAACCTCACCGGTACAGGCTCTTACTGCCCAGGTTCTGCAGGTTCAAACATCGTACTCGATGGTTCTGAATCAGCGATAAGCTATCAGCTCTATAAAAACACCCTTGCTTTTGGCGATCCCATTATTGGCAATGGATTGCCTTTACAATGGAATAACATGCTAGCCGGAACCTATACCGTAGTCGCTACCAACACCACCTATTCAGTAAGTAGCACGATGAATGGAAATGCTAGCATTACAGAATTCCCAACACCTCTTGTACCTATCATTTTGGGCGACATTGAGGCCTGCAACACAAGCATAAAAACGTATACCACCCAATCCGGGATGTCATCTTACGCTTGGTCGCTTACAGCAAACGGCTCTATCGTTGATGGAGGATCAGCGAATGACAATTTTGTAACGATTGATTGGAATTCAGTCGGTTCTAGTTCAATCGGTGTAAATTATGTAAACCAAAATGGTTGTTCATCAGCAACTGCTGGTGCATTGGATGTTAGCATTCATGCCTTACCGCTTCCTACAATTTCAGGGATTCTTGAAGCATGTGCAGGCGAAACCGCTACATACTCAACAGAAGCCAACATGTCAGCGTACGAATGGCAAGTTTCGGCCGGAGGCACCATCGTATCTGGAAGCAACAGCAACACCATCTCAGTTGTTTGGAACACCGAAGGCACACAGACATTATCAGTTAATTACACCAATGCCAACAATTGCGCGGCCATCACCGCTACCTCAATAGATGTAATTATCCATCCACGGCCAATTCCAACCATAACTGGTTTAACCTCTGTTTGTGAAGGGGCTACAAGCATTACTTACGCTACAGAAGAAGGCATGAGCAATTATCAATGGAACCTTTCTGCAGGGGGCAACATAACTTTTGGAAAAACAGTTGTTAGCAATTCAATTAATGTTACATGGTCAGTAGCAGGAGCGCAAAGCGTTGGGGTAAATTATACCGATGCCAATGGATGTACTGCTGCTAACGAAGTAATTTTACCTATAACGGTACACGCTTTACCTATCCCCGCACTTTCTGGACCAGTGTCGGTTTGCGAAGGAAGCACCGCTACCTACGCAACAGATGCTGGCATGAATGGATATAATTGGCAAGTATCTCCGGGAGGAACAATCACCTCAGGAATTTCAAGCGAAACCATCTCAGTGCTTTGGAATACATCCGGAAACCAATCAGTTAGCATAAACTACACCAATCAACTTGGCTGCACAGCAGCAAGTGCTTCAGCAATTGATGTTACAGTGCACGAACTACCCACCCCAAGCATTTCGGGTGCATCATCAGCCTGCGATGGAACAAGCCAACAATATGTTACACAATCAGGTATGTCAGGTTATACCTGGGGACTATCATCAGGTGGAGTTATCACGTCAGAACTAACTACCAATATAATTAATGTACTATGGAATACGCCCGGTGATCATAGCTTAACTATCAATTATACCGACTTATTTGGCTGTACAGCCCTACAAGCCGCAAGCTATCCTGTTGTAATTCACGCACTGCCTTCGCCTACAATTACAGGCGCAACAAGCGTTTGCGTAGGATCAGAGCTCAATATTTACACCACTGAACCAAACATGTCGTCGTATACATGGGCGGTTTCTGCTGGTGGCAGCATAACTTCCGGTGGAGGCACCAACGACAATACCATCGAAGTAAGCTGGAATAACTCCGGAAGTCAATGGGTATCGGTAAATTACTATAACACAAATAATTGTTCAGCTGCTACCGCGGTTACAAACAACTTAACAGTGCTCGCTCTCCCAACAGCCAGCATCGCTTATCCATCTTCTTCATATTGCCCAGAAGGCATAGCAGAAGTTACCTTAACAGGGCAAACCGGCGGGGTTTACACGGCTTCTCCACAAGGGCTAAGCATAAATAGCACCACGGGCCAAATAAACTTAGAAGCCAGCATGGCAGGTACCTATCAAATTACCTATTCTTTTACTGACGGGTCATGCTCCAATTCCACACAAACCGCGCTAACTATCTTTGCTTTACCCACTGCCTCAATATCTTATTCTGGCTCACCGTATTGCAACACTGGTATGGCCAATGTTACACTTAATGGGCAAACTGCCGGAACTTTTGCTTCAACGTCTGGTTTAAGTCTTAATCAAACTACAGGTGAGATAAATCTTGCTGAAAGCATGGCAGGAACCTACATTGTAACTTACACCTTTACGGATGGCAATTGCGTAAACGCAACAAATACAACAGTGTCCATCAACCCGCTTCCTACCCCGGGCATTTCTGGGGAAGCAATAGTTTGTGAAGGAAGTACAAGCATCCAATATTCAACGGAATTGGGGATGAGTGCTTATAGTTGGGATGTTTCTGCTGGTGGCAGCATTACCTCCGGTCTGGGAACCAATGCGGTTTTGGTCAATTGGAATACGCCCGGAAATCATTATATTACTGTTAATTATACAAGCATCGAAGGTTGCACCGCTTCAACTGCGAGCATCCTAAACCTTGTTGCAAACCCCTTACCAGGAAACACCGGCCCAATAGCAGGTTTAACAAGTGTATGCGCTGGTTCTGAGGGCGTAACCTATACAATTGACCCGGTGCAAAATGCAATTGCTTATGAGTGGATATTGCCCGAAGGTGTAATTGGTACGAGCAATACAAACACCATTGTGGTAAGCTTTTCAAATACAGCCCTATCTGGATATATAAAAGTTAAAGCATTAAACGCCTGTGCTGTAAGCAATGAATCGACGTTGTTTGTCAGCCTTATCCCATTACCAACTGCCGATTTTAGCTATTCCGTTCCTTTTAATGCCATACCCACCCTTTTCCAAGATTTATCTGCAACTGCCAATGGTGTTATAACCAATTGGCTCTGGAGTTTTGGTGACGGAACCACTTCAGACTTGCAAAACCCGCTGCATACTTACACTTCAGCAGGTGATTATACCGTACAACTTGCCATTGTAACCTCATTAGGTTGCCAAAACACCCTAACCAAAACAGTTTCAGTAAATGCCTACATTCCATTTGATGCGCCATTTACTTACACCGACTCAATTGGTTTACAAGTCAACTCCCCTGTTTCAGTGCCAATTAAAGTGGATAATTTCACCAACGTAACTGCAATTTCGCTGCGGTTGGATTACGATCCCCAGGTTTTGCTTTTCAATGGGTTCTCAAACACCAACATTCTATTGAACGACGTTATGGTTTACAACACCAACATTAACCCTACGCTAAGCAAAATAGTTATTTCATGGTCAGACATTGTTCCTGTGAGCCTAACCAATGGCAGCAAGGTTGTTGATCTTCTTTTTCAATACATCTCAGGCACCACCGATTTGACATGGAATAACACTTCAAACCTTGGGCAAGAATGTGAATTTGCTGACCTAAACGGAGTTCCGATGACTGACGATCCAAGTGCAACGTATTATGGGAATGGCAACATTCATTACAGGCCTGATTGGCAATTTGATGGAACCTTTGTTTACAAAAACAATTTATCAACCCCGCTTGATAGCTTGAGTGTAATTTTAATACAGAATGGGGTTCATATTGATACCGTATTAACAAACACATTAGGCGGCTTTAATTTTCCACATGTGCCGAATGGCATTTATCGCGTAAACGCCTTCTCGAATAAGCCTTGGCAAGGTGTTAATAGCACGGATGCAGCAAAAATACAGCGCCACTTCATTGGCATAGAACCGCTTGCCGAACCTGTAAACATTTTATCGGGTGATGTAAACAATAGCCAATTTGTTAATGCTACAGATGCCCTTCAGGTTAAACGCCGCTTCGCGGGATTGTCAAATTACTTTGCCCGGGGCAATTGGACCTTTTCAAAGGCCTTAGTAGGCGGCGATACCATCACGATAAACGGTGCTTGCCTTAGCCAAGATTTTTATGGGCTTTGCGTGGGCGATGTAAATGGCTCCAACGACCTTTCGACAGGTGATTGGAACACGCAAAAAGTTACATTAGCCAGTGAAGGCGTTATCGAGGTTGCTCCCGGTCAATTGTTTGAAGTACCCCTAAGGGTGGTCAACAACCTTCAACTATCTGCTATCTCATTGGTTATCCCATTCCCTGAAGATTTGTTTGAGCCTATTTTGGTAAGCCTCCCCAGCGGAGAGCCTATCTACAACATCGTTAATAGCCAGATCCGCATAGCTTGGTCAGAATTGGAAACGCTTTCACTTACCAGTGGAGAGGCTTTACTGACCATACAATTCAGGGCTAAAGAAGCCTTTACTGGCAATTTATCGTATGCATTCCAAGCCTCCAACGAATCAGAGCTTGCCGATGAAAACGGGACTGCACTTCAACAAATCGAACTTGCAAGCTTAACCGTAATCCCTTACAAAGCAACCGGTTTAAATGATGCTGCACAATTGCTCTATGCTTGTTCGGTATACCCAAATCCTGCCAGGAACCTAGTAAATATTGCACTCGACCTAAAAAACAGCTCGAACGTAACTTGTACACTTTACAATGCCTTGGGCGAAATATCAGGAAGCATTAAAACCCAAGCATTTCAGAAAGGAAAGGCCCAAATTCAGCTAAATACAGAAACCTATCCTGCTGGCATTTACCAATTAGTAATTCAACTTGATGCCCATGACCAAAACCTAAGATTGGTTAAAAAGTTAGTGATTGAATGATAGCACTTTGCATATAATGAGATACAAATAGTTCTCGCAAAGGCTTCAGTTACCTTAACCCTTTAACCCAATCATTATGAAAACCCGAATTTACTTCAAATCGCTACTCCTAGCATGGTTGATTGGTTTGCCATTTATTTTGATAGGCAGGGATGCACCGGTTACAACCGCCAACAGCTCATTGGTATGCCCTGGCAGTTCGTTTACGGTTCCCGTCACAGTCAACAATTTTACACAGGTTACTGGTATATCCCTTCGGCTTGATTTTAATCCGCAACTGGCAACTTATACGTCGTATTCAGGGGTTAATACCAGTTTGCCCGGTGTAATTGTAAACAAGATAATTGTTAGCAGCACCCTGCATAAAATTATGATATCTTGGTCAAGCATCACCCCAACTTCGCTAGTAAATGGCGCCAAATTACTCGATTTAAAGTTTGTTCACATAGCCGGAAGCCCTGCTATAACGTTCAACAACACCTCCAACAGCAGTGGCGATTGCGAATATTCGGATGAGGCAAGCAATCCCATGTACGACTTTCCTACCACCAATTTTTATCACGATGCATTGATACAGAACAATGTGGTGGGGGCTGCCGCTGCCATTTCGGGGCCAACGACCATCTGCCAAGGCCAAACTGATGTTGCTTATTCGGTGGCATCCATAAACAATGCTACGGGTTATCTTTGGACTGTGCCTACTGGGGCAACAATCGTTTCAGGCGACAATACACCATCAATTGTGGTGAACTACGGAGGCAATGCTTTATCAGGCAATATAAGCGTAAAAGGAACAAATACCTGTGGATCAGGCACAAGCTCCTCATTACCCATCACGGTAATTGCTGTTGAAACCCCAATAATTGCAGGACAAACACAGGTATGTATTCCCAATGAAGCCCTTGTTTATTCCACTCAAACAGGGCAAACAAACTATCAATGGACAATTTCGGAAGGTGGCAGTGTGCTTGCAGGGCAAAACTCAGCAACCGCAACGGTGCTATGGACAAGCAGTGGCATTCATACAATTTCTGTTGGCTACACAAATGCAGCAGGATGTTCGGGTGTAGCTCAGACTTCGCTGCCTATTAACGTTTCAAACTTCCCAATACCAAGCATCTCCGGACCACAAAGCCTAATCATCGGCTCGGGCTTGGCAACCTATAGCACAGAACCTGGTATGAGCCAATACAATTGGTCCATTTCCCCTGGAGGCAGCATTGTTTCGGGTGCAGGCTCAAGCGAAATAAGTGTTTTATGGGAAACTATTGGAAATATGAGTATTGGCTTAACTTACACAAATACTACCGGATGCGCTTCTCAAAACCCAAGCATTTTACCTGTAATTGTAAATGCCAGCAATGCCCCAAAAACCTATGCCGGCTCTTCGAGCATTTGCCCAGGAGATGATATAGTGGTTCCAATACACGTTGATAATTTTGAGCAAGTTTCGGCTGTTTCACTTACACTCGATTACAACCCAAACTTGCTTGATTATAAGGGCTATACAAACCTTAATACCGCGTTGGTGGGTATCGAAGTATTCAAAACAACCCCATCAAATCAAGTTCATAAAATTATTATTGCTTGGTCCAACATCATACCTGCATCATTGCCCGATAGCAGCCTTTTGATAAACTTGAAGTTTACCCACCTAAGTGGTTCGCCTACAATTTCTTTTAACAACACCGATAATGGAGGTGGTGAATGTGAATATGCTGACGCCTCAGGGATTGCCATGAATGACGCGCCTACATTCGACTTTTATTCCAATGCCCAAATCACAAACCTAGGGGTTATAAAGCCTTCAGCAATTGTTAGTTCAGGGCCTTTGCTCAATTGCCAAGGTCAAAGTGGATACATTTTTGAGATAGAGCCCTTGCCATATGCCAATGCCTACCACTGGACGCTGCCGCAAGGGGGAAGCATAACTTCGGGCCAACTAACCAATTCCATCACCGCGTCTTGGTCAACGAGCGCAACTTCTGGATACATAACTGTTTATGGCAGCAATGCTTGCGGCATTGGCGAAGCATCAGAACCTTTAGAAATTTTAATCAATCCCTTGCCAGCCAATGCTATAGGTACTGTTGGATTAACACAAGTACTTCCAAATCAATCAAACGTAACCTACGCTTTACCTGAAGTTGAATATGCTACCGGATATAGTTGGTTATTGCCCCCGGGTGCCATGCTGGTTTCAGGAACCGCTTCAAACACCATAACCGTAAACTTTTCTGCCAATGCCAAATCAGGGTATGTAATTGCATGTGGTACAAACGATTGCGGACAAGGAATAGCGGATACATTGGAAGTACGTGTCGGGTACAACATCGATGGGTACTTTAGGTATAATAATTTGGCTGAAACAGCTTTAGATTCGGTTTTGGTGAAGCTTTCATCTGCCGAAACGGTTATCGATTCAACCTATACTTCAGCCACAGGTTACTACCGTTTTGAAGGCGTTCAACCCGGTTTATATACCATTGCCGGCAGTTCCACCAAACCATGGGGGGGCGTAAATGCTACCGATGCAATCAAAATTCAACGGCATTTTGCTGGCTTAGAAACCTTATCCTCAACATTAAGACAAACAGCAGCAGATGTAAATAACTCCAATTCCATAAATTCAACCGATGCCGCTAAAGTAAAACGGCGCTTTTCTGGCTTGGATTCAACCTTTTTACGAACCGATTGGACATTTGCCAAAGCAAGCTTTGCAGGTGATACCATCCAGATGCCTCAGTCAGATATAACACGCAATTATTCAGGGCTTTGTACAGGTGATGTGAATGGTTCACACATTCCAAATCAAGGCGATTTTCTTAGTCAAAAGACCGTTTTAGTATTTGATGGCATTGTTGAAATTACCCAAGGGCAAGATTTTGAGCTTTCTGTAAAGGTAACAAAACCTCTTACATTGGGAGCAGCCTCATTGGCAATTGATTATCCCGAAGAATTAATTGCTGTCCAAAATGTGACCATCAACCATCAAAGCACTGCTTTTACAGCAAAAAACGGTCAATTGCTTATTGCTTGGTCAGAACTTGAACCTTTACGGCTGGTTCAAGACGATGAATTGCTCAAACTAACGTTGAAGTTAAAAACTTCAATTCCTGGAGGACAAAGCATTGAATTAGGCCTTGCCGACCAAACTGAATTGGCAGATGAATATGGTGAAACACTTGAGGATATAGAACTTACAACCCAAGGGATAAAAGAACTAAAACTTGGTCAAACGGAAGAAAAATTTGAAATGTTTAGTGTACGTTTGTTCCCAAATCCAGCATCAGAATATTTAAATATTCATTGCCAAACTGCGAATCCTACATCATCCTGTATTCAAATAACAGATGTTTCTGGTAGAATTGTATATAGTTTATCAAATCTGACATATCTTTGTGAAATCGCAAACGAAATACCAGTTTCACAATTTCCTTCCGGCATCTATTTTGTTGTGATCACCCTTCAATCAGATAAGGTGTACAAGAAAATCCAAGAAAAAATTATTATACAAAACTTATAGCGTATAATATGAAAATCTCATTATACATTATTCTGTTGCTTATTTTTGGTGCAATGACCGCAAATCATGCCTTTGGACTTGATGCACCCATAACCACAGCGGGTTCATCTACCCTATGCGCTGGAAACAGCTTTAAAGTTCCGATAACTGTAAATGGTTTTACAGATATAACCGCTGTAAGCCTTCGGCTTGATTACAATCCATCACAAGTTTCATTTATCAACGCTTCTGACATTACCTCCAATCTTCCTGGAGGCATAATCGTGAACAAAATAGTAGTTAATAGCACATTGCATAAGATTATGATCATCTGGTCCGATGTGAATCCAGTAACCTTAAACCCAGAAACAAAGCTCCTTGATCTTAATTTTACGTATTTATCAGGAAATCCAAGCATAACATTCAACAATACGAGCAACAGTGGAAACGACTGTGAATATGCCGACGCCATTGGCGACCCCATGAACGATTCACCTACACCAAGCTTTTACTTCAATGCAAGCGTATCCTATATGGTTTTAGGCACGGTTGCTGCCATTGCTGGCCCCACATCGGTTTACCCCCAATCAACTGAATCATATAGCATTGCACCCATTACCAATGCAACATCCTATATTTGGACAATACCTGATGGTTCGAGTGGTTCGAGTTCCTCAACCAGCATTTCGATTGCATACACGCCAAATTCGTTTTCAGGTGAAGTTACCGTAAAAGGACAAAATGTTTGCGGAGTAACCGCTACGGCTAGCCTTCCGGTCACGGTGAATAAAGTTTTCAACTTGAAGTTTTTCTTAGAGGGCCTCTATAATTCTACGTCCCAACAAATGAACAAGGCACAAGACGAAAATGGCTATCATTTTAGTGGGGATATTGCCGATTATTATGATGTTGAATTTCATAGCAATGCACCTCCCTATCAAACTATTTATACAGCAACCAACGTTGGGCTCAAGACTGACGGAACTTCACAAATAATTGTTCCAAGCAATATAAATGGTACGTATTATATTGCAATTAAAAACAGAAATCATGTTTGCGTTTGGTCAAGCCAGGCGGTGTCACTTTTTTCAAATTTGGTGGCATATGATTTTACCGATAACGCAGCCAAAGCATTCGGTGGCAATTTAAAACAACTTGGCGCCAACTATCTTGTTCCTTCCGGTGATATAAACCAAGACAAAGTTGTGGATGCTTTGGATATGATATCCCTTGATAATGCGAGTGCCACTTCTTCATTGGGCTATATTGCAGAAGATTTGAATGGCGATGGTATTGTAAATGATTCTGACATGCTCTTGCTGGCTGAAAACGCTAATGCTTTTATTTCTGTATTAGAACCCTAATTAACAGAATACCAAAGCCAATCAGCCGATTCTCTCCAATTAATACACAGAGGCTGTAAATCAATTATTTATGCATGCTTAAACTGCAGGATTGTACACTTGTGTTGTCAATTGCTGAGAATTC
>CAZKHA010000113.1:0-11302 GCA_964552325.1 uncultured Bacteroidales bacterium | reverse complement strand
CAACAGGAATTAAGGCCGTGAACGACGGATTGGTCGAAGCAAAATAGCCCCACAGTCCAAGTGAGATAAGTACCAAGGCGTTGATGAGATTGAATATATGCTTTTTCATCTGGTTTAGTTAAAGGTAAATAAATGATTTTAAGGGTTTGCGCGCTAGTAATCTATTGGCAAACAGCTAGGGCAGCATGTGCCTGGCATGCCCCAAAAGTCATATAACAAACAAGCAAGGCCGTCGAAATGTTTTTCCGAACCAAGTATTTATGTTATGCCAAGGCTATCGGGCGTTTCAGCAAAATGCCCGAAATGCTGAACCAGCCACTAAATTTATTGAATTTGAGGGGCAACAAGGCTAACGAATTAACCCATTCTGCAAAACCTAACCTCAATGATGGGGCAAACCACTTTCAACTACTGCCTAAAAGCAATGTTGCAGGGTTTTTAGTTATTTCTGAATCCGTATCCTTGCATCAACGGCAGTAACCTTATCGGCTTGGCCCAGGAGTGGGTTTAGGTCGAGTTCCATGATTTCGGGGGCGGCTTTTAGCAACGCAGACAGCCTTACTAGCACATCCGCAAAGCAGGCTTCGCTTATGCCTTCTTTGCCCCTGGCTCCTTCAAATAGCTTATATGAGCGCAAGCCCCTGATCATCTGTAAAGCCTCATCGTGGTTAACGGGCGCCAAAGCTGAACCAAAATCTTTTAAGATTTCGATGTAAATGCCACCCATTCCTGCTAACAGCATATGGCCAAATTTGGGTTCATAATTTACGCCTGCAAACAATTCGGTGCCACTTAACATGGGTTGGATAAGAACTGCCGTAACATCGGGCATGGCCATTAAATTGGCAAAGTGCAGGTTTACAGCTTCCATATCTTGGATGTTCAGAATTACCCCGCCTTTGTCAGATTTGTGCAAGGGGCCTACAACTTTCATTACCAATGGGAAACCAATTTCGCCGGCAAACTCCATGGCTGCGTCAAGGTCAGCAAGCACTTTTTCTTTGGCACGGGGTATTCCGGCTGCATCCAATAAACGCAAGATTTTTTCGGGTTGCAGATACCCATCTGGCGATTCATCAACAACTTGTCTTATTTCTTCCTTATTAATAGAGGGCAATTCAAAATGGAGTGGTTGTGGGGCACGCGTGTTATAGATTTTTGCCAAAGCCTGCCCAAGCTGTACTTCATCCGGAAAGTTGATGCGCCCAAGTCCAATAAAGTAGTCAATTTCTTTGGCTACATTAATTATAGATGGCAGCACGGGATATATAGGTTTCTTGCAACTGAGCATTTTTTCGTGCAAGAGTTTATACACATCGTAAACCTCGAATAGTCCAGGGCTGCCAAAGATAACCGCCATGGCATCCACTTGATCGAAATGCTGGTCGCAATAATCAATTATATGGCCTAATTGTGCTGCTGTTCCGGTGGCTAGAAAATCGATGGGGTTGGCTACCGATGAACCTGGGTACAACAGTTGAAGCAACTCCTGGGCTTTTTCGCCTTCAATGCGAGGTACCTCTAAGCCGCCATTACTTAGCGCGTCAGTAAGCATTACGGCAGGACCACCGGCATGGGTTATTATTGCAATACGTTTACCTGTTAAGGGTTTGTGCATAAACGCTGAAGCTACAGTGGCCAATTCTTCGCGACCGTTGCACCTAACAATGCCAGCTTTTCTAAAGAGTGCATCCACCGCGGCATCGCTGCTTGCTAGCGCTCCTGTATGCGAGGAAGCTGCTCTACTACCAGCTTCTGAGCCACCCGATTTTATGGCTGCAATTCGGCATCCCTTATTTATTAGTGAAGAGGCGTGTTTTAAAAGCTTCTCGGGTTTGTTTACGCTTTCAATGTACAGTAACTTCACCTTTGAACTTGTTTGCTCATCAAAGGTAGTATCAAGGTATTCAAGCACATCCTCTACGCCAATTTGGGCACTATTGCCCACTGACCACACACTTGAAAAAGTAAGCCCTCTAGGAATAGATGCTTCCATGATAAATACAGCGGTTGCGCCTGAACCCGAGATAAAATCAACACCATGGGGCTCGAGCTTTGGGATAGGTGTAGTAAAAACTCCGGCATAGTGATGGTTCATCATCCCGATGCAGTTTGGGCCAATAAGACAAGCGTTGTTTTTTTCGAGGATGTCAACAATTTGGTTTTCAAGTAGGGCGCCTTCATGGCTTTCTTCATGAAAACCAGCCGAAAGTATGATGAACGCCTTGGTATTTTTTTGTTCGGCAAGCACTTTTACGGTGTCGGGGCAATAACGGGCAGCAATAGCTAAAATAGCCAAATCAACCTGAGGAAGGAGTTCGGGCGACGCAAAGCTTTTGATGCCTTGAACCTCAGCTTCCTTAAGGTTTACAACATACAGCTTTCCTTCGAAGTTGTGATCGATGAGGTTTTTTAGCACTTTGCCACCAGGTTTGCTCACATCATTAGAGGCTCCTATAATGGCAATGCTTTGTGGATTGATGAGTTGATTGGTTATCATTGTAGGTTATTTTTTGATTTCGAGTTAATTATGAGTGTGTTGAGGTAATAAGAAAGGATTTGTCAATAAGGCTGCAAGATACAAAACTCGTTATTTCCTGCCAAAATCGGCAGGTATTTCACCCAATTCGGCAGTATCCCATTTAATGATTTTATTGGGATAGGGATGGCTTTCTAGCCAAAGCTCGGCCCTGTTCACCAGTTCGAAGAGTTCGCTATTGGCTTTTTCTTCAACTAGTTTAGTGTTGGCTTTGCGTGCTTTTACCCATCCAATGGCAGTTCGTGAATCGGAAAAGATGGGAAGCATGCTGCCCTTGGCTTTTAGCAGGGCCAACGCATGAACAATTGCCAAAAACTCACCAATATTGTTGGTGCCCAGTGCAAACGGACCCTTTCTAAAGATTTCTTGCCCCGACGGAAGATGAACGCCACGGTATTCCATAGGTCCTGGATTTCCACTGCAGGCAGCATCAACGCAAACACATTCAAAATTGGGGTAATTGTTGGTTTTGGGCTTGTGAACTGCGGCAGTTTTAGCCTTTCCCATAAACTGTTTATAATCCGAGTTAAAGGCCTGCTTTGCCGAAGGTTCGTCAGGAAAACTTTTATACACCGCGTTTTCATACCCTTTAACTTGCTTCTCGCAGTCTTTCCAATTGGTGTATATGCCTGGCTCTTGGCCTTTCCAGACCACATAAAACTGATTTTTGCTTCTCATCCGTTTAAAACTTTTGTGTGCAAGGGTTGGTTATATTCGATGTTTTTAAATAAGGTTTGGGTCGCTTGAACAAATAGGAGCATATCTTATGGTCAGCAGCCTGCAAATTACGTAAAAAACCAGCGATTTTTTTCGGATTTCTTCTTAGATTTTTCGACCGGATTATAAAAATAGTCTATTTTTGTGGAATCATTTACCTAACAAACCTTACCAAGAATGATCAATCAGGAAGCTTTACGCGAAACGATTGTATTGGCTGCTCGGGAGCTTTTTAGCCGTTATGGGTTCAAAAAGACCACTATGGATGATATTTCATCGTCCATTGGAAAAGCAAAGAGTTCAATTTATTATTACTTTAAGGGTAAGGAAGAGATTTTTGAGGCTGTAGTAGAATCGGAAGCCCTTATGCTGCGCAATAAGCTTACGTCAATCCTTAAGGAGCAAAAAGAAAGCCCCGAGTTGCAATTGCATGCTTATGTGCTAACGCGAATGCAATCCATTCAGCAATTGGCCAATTTTTATAATGCACTTAAAAGCGAGTATTTGAACCACCTTCGCTTTATTACAAAGGTGAGGGAAAAGTACCAACGTGAAGAGATTCGTACACTCGAGAGTATCTTGAAATCGGGTGTGGATAGGGGAATCTTTGAAATACCGGATGTTTATACGGCAGCTATTGCTATTCTTACTTCCATGCAGGGCCTCGAAACTCCATTGTTTTTAGGCAATATAGAGCCTACTTCGCTCGAACCACGGATAAAAAGTGCTATGCAGATAATCCTTTATGGCATCATCAAAAGATAATACCCACCTGTGAGGGCCGGATTTTAGTTACTATTTCACGTCATAACGACAAAGGCCCCGCTTAAAAGCAGGGCCTTTTTTTAACATTCTGTTTATCAGTATTATTTGTTCATTTCGTCGCGTAGAAGTTTGATTTTGGCTTCCATGAGCTTCACCTCTTGACGGCTCTTTAGGATTTTCTTTTCAAACTCATCTTTCAGCAATTTGGCATTCTTTGATTCGGCCAAGAAACCCATATTGTTCTCCCACAGTGCTATATCTTCGTTAATTTTGGCTATTTTGCCTTGTAGGAAGTTAACTTCGCGGTAAAGCGTACGGCCTCCGTCAGCCTGATCCTTAATATTTTCGATACGGTTACGGTAATTGGATGCACTCATTTCTACCGTGCTTATGTTCAAACGGTCGAGCTGTTTGTCGATAGCTTTACGGAATTCGTTTTGGATGCGTTCTTTTTCTTTGATAGGAACGTGGCCAATTTCCATCCATTTGCGTTGGAAGTCTTTGATAACCCTTAGGTTCTCCGATTTATCGCTGGTATAGGCAAACTCCTCAACTTGCTTAATTAAATCGGTTTTGGCGGCAAGGTTTTCGCTTTCTTTACCATGTATATTGGCAAAATACGTGTCTTTATTGTTAAAGAAGGCATCACAAGCAGCCCTAAAGCGTTTCCATATTTTATCGGAATGCTTGCGTGGGACTGGGCCAATTTCTTTCCATTCTTTTTGAAGGTTGATGAGGTCGCGGGTGGTGTTTTTCCAATCGCCACTGTTCATCAGTGATTCAGCTTGTAGGCAAAGATCCAGCTTTAGGTTGTAGTTATTAACCTGCTGTTCTTTAATTTTTGTGAAGTAATCGCCTTTGGTAACAAAGAATTTATCGAGGCTAGCCTTGAATTGAAGCCAAACTTCATCGTTCACCTTGCGTGGGGCAGGGCCTACGCTGCGCCAAAGCTTAAACAATTCGTTAACATTATTGGTCTTGTCTTGCCATTCGCGTATGCTATTGGCAGGGCCTTCAACCACTTCCTTAGCCTTTTCAACCAAGGCAAGTTTCGAATCGTAGTTGCCCTGCAAATCTTGGTGAAGTTTCTCGTAATAGTCGCGGCGGCGTACATTAATCTTATCAGTTGCGCCTTTAAAACGATCCCAAATCTCATCTTTTTTATCTTGTGGAACAGGGCCAACTTCTTTCCATTGCTCATGAAGTTTTTGAAGTTCCTTAAACGATTTCATGATACTTGATTCGAGCAGCAGTTCTTCGGCTTTTTCGCAAAGTTCTATTTTTACCTCAAGGTTTTTCTTCAGGTCTAAATCTTTTAACTCTTTGTTTATCTTTACTTTATCAAAGAATTTTTCGACCAAGAAGTGGTAATTTTGCCAGAGCGTGTTAACTTCGGTTTTAGGTATAAGGCCAATTGCCCGCCATTTGTCTTGCAAATCTTTAAAATCGTCGTAGGTACGTTTAAGCGTTTCCTCTGAGTTTATAAGGTTGCGCAATTGCTCAAGTATTTCAAGCTTGGCCTCTAGGTTCTGTTGCTTTATTTTTTCTTGCTCTTCGTTAAAATGAAGTTTTCGCTCGCGATAAACTCCAAAGATGGCATTGAACTTATCTTCAACCTCATCAGATACTGGCACGAATTCTTCCTCATTTCCACCACCAGCTTTAAAAGCCTCGAGTTGTTTTTGGGAAATTTCGCGTGAGCATTTCATGAATGCTACCCTTATTAATGCAACTTTCGTTTTAACACCGTTAATGTCTTCTTGGTTAACAAGCTCTTCGAGCATTGTAACAAGTTTTTCGCGAGGCACTGTTTCATAGTCCATTTCTATTTCGGCCGTGGCAATCAGTTCTGTCTCTTCAAGTGTAAGATGTTCTTCTTCAGGAATTTCCAAAACGGGATTTTCGAGTGGAAGTGCTAATTCAGCAGGAACATCAAGTTTAAATTCATCTTGATCAAATAGATTGTCGATGGGTTCGGCAGGTGCTGACTCGGTTTCTAATAAAACCTCAGGACTGGTTAATGGTTCTGTTGCCGGTTCGGTGGCCTCTTGAGCTACGGCTTGTTCGGCAATTACTTCTGAAACGATTTCTACGGGTGTAGATGATTGAGCATCGGCGATAATTTCTGTGGTACCGGTGTTCTCCTCCTGTGAAACGATGGTTTCCTCAGGGTTCTGATTGAGTTGATCTTTATTTTCCATGGATAGCGTATAAAAGGATGAAACTTCGTTAATTGTGTAGATTTAATGCCCCAAGGGGCAAAATTGTAGATGATTCTTTTGTTGAGCAAAAATTAAAACTTCCCTCTAAACAAAAGAGCTGCAAAGATAAAAATTATTCAATTGTTTAATAGCTGGTTGCAAAATTTTAAAGCATAAAAAAACCGGGAATAACAATCCCGGCTCTTTTGGCTTATGTACTTGTTACTTAAAGTGTTCTTCCGGGATACACCTTTAAGGCCTCTTCTAAACACTTCATCGAAGCTGCCAGATCGGCTACTTTTAGCACGTATGAAATACGCACTTCATCCTTTCCTTTGCCTGGAGTAGCATAGAAACCGGTAGCTGGAGCCAGCATAACTGTTTGGTTTTGATATTCAAAATCTTCTAAGAGCCACTGGCAAAAAATATCTGAGTCGTCAATAGGCAGCCTGGCCACCACATAAAAGGCTCCTTTTGGATTGGGGCAGAAAGCACCCGGAATTTTGTTGATAGCTTCTACAACAATATCCCTGCGTGCATGGTACTCCACTAAAACTTCATCAAAATACGACGATGGCGTATCCAATGCGGCCTCTGATGCCACCTGACCTAAGGTTGGAGGACTCAAACGTGCTTGTGCAAATTTGAGGGCAGTTGACATTACGGCTTTGTTTTTCGAAATCATGCAGCCAATTCGTACGCCGCATGCACTGTATCGTTTACTTACCGAATCAAAAAGAATAACGTGTTCTTGAAGTCCATCTAATTGCATCACAGAAAAATGACTGTTGCCATCGTAACAGAATTCACGGTAAACCTCATCAGAGAATAAATAAAGGTCATGCTTTATCACTATTTCTTTCAATATTTCAAGCTCCTCACGGCTATACAGATACCCCGTTGGGTTGTTCGGGTTGCAAACCATGATGGCTTTTGTGCGGGGCGTAATGGCTTTTTCAAATTCGCTGATAGGAGGAAGGGCAAACCCGTTTTCAATAAATGAAGGTATAGGTTTTACCACAACTCCCGAATTTATGGCGAAGCCATTGTAATTGGCATAAAATGGCTCAGGAATAATGATTTCATCGCCTGGATCCATGGTGCTCTGCATGGCAAACAAAATCGCTTCGGAAGCTCCGGCTGCAACTATTATTTCTTCAGGTGTAATATCTATCCCAATGTTTTTATAGTAGCCCGTCAGCTTTTGGCGATAGGAGAGTATGCCAGCCGAATGGCTGTATTCAATAACTTTTTCATCGAAATTATGGATGGCGTTGAGCGCTACCTCGGGTGTGTGAATGTCAGGTTGACCTATGTTTAGGTGATAAACTTTGCGACCCTTCTTTTTGGCGGTGTCAGCAAATGGTACAAGCTTACGAATGGGTGATTGGGGCATCATTTGGCCCTTGGTGCTGATTTTAGGCATTTTGTGTGATTTTGAACGATTGATTTGAACGAAAATTCCCGGCTTTGTTTGGCCGGGAATGAATTGGTTTTCTATTTGTTTACGGGTGCGCCTTCGTTGCCCACCTTATTTATTGGCATCACTTCGGTTGGTTTTTCAATAACATTGCCGGCAATGCGTAAAATAACGGGAGTGTTTACAGCATTCGAAATTACTGTTATCGATTTGTTGATTACGCCCATCCTATTGGTAGAATACTTTACCTTGATGGTGTCACTTTTGCCAGGTAGTATGGGCTCACGTGGCCATTTGGGAACCGTACAGCCACAGCTTGACCTTACTTCTGAAAGTACAAGAGGTTCTTTACCAGTGTTTTTAAAGGCAAAATAGGAATCACCATTTGCGTCTTTGTAAATAGTGCCATAGTCCCACGTGATGTTTCCGGCCTTATCAATTAGCTTTTTATCAAACGTAATAACTGGGGCATTTTTGTTCTCAATCTTGGCATCTTGAGCGAATAATAAGCTGGAGCCAAAAATGGAGATACTGATAATCAATAAGATTCTTTTCATTATACGTCTTTTTAGTATTTAACAATGAGTTAGTTCGTGTAATGGGTTTTGCTAGGCAAAAGTAGAAAATTCTAGCATGCCATTATCACTTTCTATGGCCCTCGCACACCATTTTTATGCCAAAGCCGATTTCCGAGGATACAATCTTGCCTCTTTTTTAATGCATGGGCACAATCAATTGATTCTTTACCTTTGCAAACTTAAACCAAACCATGTTAAGCACTCATTTCGATATGCCATTTAAAGAGCCTGTACTTGTTTTTGGGCTGCTACTTTTATTGATGTTGGTATCGCAAATGGTTTTTCAAAAGCTCCGGCTTCCTGGCCTTATCGGCTTGATTTTGTCAGGCGTTGTTATTGGCCCCCATGGTTTAAACCTTATCGACCGCGACAATAGCATTGTGTTATTTGGCACCATTGGCTTATTGTATATTATGTTTTTGGCCGGCCTTGACCTTGATCTTAATGACTTTAAGAAGAAAAGAAACAAAAGTCTTGTTTTCGGATTGTTAACATTCCTATTCCCTTTAGGTATTGGAATGGTGGTGTGCCATTATTTGTTGGGCTATGATTTTTTGGCTTCGCTGCTTATCAGCAGCATGTTTTCAACTCACACCTTGGTTGCCTATCCAATTGTTACGCGTTTGGGGATTTCAAAGAATGAAAGTGTTACCATTACAGTGGGCGGTACAATTATAACCGATACATTGGTCTTGTTGATTTTGGCTGTTATAACCTCAGCTCAGAAAGGTGATTTAAATACATCCTTCTTTCTCAGGATGTTGATTTCATTAACCGGTTTTGTTATCATTGTTTTTGGAGTTTTCCCTTTCATTGGTAGGTGGTTCTTTAAAAACAACGAGGGCGACAAGACGCTGCCTTATGTTTTTGTTCTCTTACTGGTTTTTGCTGCCGGTTTTTTATCCATACTTTCGGGCTTAGAGCCCATCATAGGTGCTTTTATGGCTGGACTTGCCATCAATAGGTTAATTCCGCATAATTCACCACTTATGAACAGGATTGAATTTGTTGGAAATGCGGTATTTATACCTATTTTTCTTATCAGCGTGGGTATGATTGTTGACCTTAAAGTGCTTTTTAATGGATTTGGAGCTTTAATGATTGCAATGGTGCTTTCGTTGGTGGCATTGGCAGGAAAATGGGCTGCTGCATATAGCACCCAAAAGATTTATAAGTATAGCGTAACCCAACGTAAGCTTATTTTTGGCTTGAGTAGTACCCATGCAGCGGCCACTTTAGCGGTTATTTTAATTGGGTTTCAAAGCAAATTGATTGATGTTGATGTGCTTAACGGTACCATTATTTTGATTTTAATAACCTGTCTAACTGGTACTTATGTTACTGATAAGGCTGGTCGTAAGCTAGTGCTTGAAAAGCATGAAGAGATACCCGAACTAAATTTCGCACCTCAGCGCATTCTAATCCCAATTGCTAATCCTGCCACTGTTGAAAGGCTTATGGATCTTGCTGTTACCATAAAAGACGCCAAATCTCCGGATCCGCTATTTCCACTTTCGGTAGTTAAAGATGATGAAGAGGCTAGGGATAAGGTAATCAGCAGCAAAAAAATGCTCGAGAAAGCCATTGCATCTTCAGCGGCCAACGAAACCACTGTTCAAATATTAACACGTGTGGATGCGAGTATTGTAAGTGGCATTACACGAGCCGTAAAAGAAATGACCATTAGTATATTGATTATGGGTTGGGGTGGCGCTTTTAAATCAGCTGAACGTGTTTTTGGTTCCATTTTTGCCAATATAATCGATTCAACCTGGCAAACCATTCTCTTATGCAGCATTAAGCAACCTTTGAATACCATTTCCAAGCTTCTAGTGCTGGTGCCGCAAAATGCTGAATATGAAATTGGTTTTACAACTTGGTGCAAGTTGGTGTTTAAGATGGCCAATCAAATAAATGCGCCTATCGAATTCCATTGTTCAATGGTTACAAGTTCTTACATCCAAGCATTGGCAAATCAACTGAAAACTTCTGGCAAGATTGTGTTTGTGGCGGTTGATGATGCCCCCGATTTAAGCAATACCAAGATAAGCATGGGAAAGAATGATCTGTTAGTGGTTGTTTCGGCCCATTCGGGTACTATTTCGCATAGGCCGTTCATGGAAGCCGTGCCTGGTATCCTTAATAAGTCATACATCCTTAAGAACTTCTTGCTATTAATACCAGAACAATCGCCTCTTAGTGCCGGCAGTGGTGTGATACCAGCCAGCGACCTTCATATTGCACAGATTCAGAATAATATAGAAAAGATAAGCCGCCTCAGGAAGTCCTTTTTTGACGTGCTGAAGAACTTCTACCATAAATTAACTAATACACCCTAATATGTTAAAAATTCATAAATATCTCCTTGCTTTGGTAGCCTTTGCACTGGTGGTGTCATGCAAAACAAGCCAGCCGACCCAAGCCCTAGCATCAACGGAAAATCAAAGCCAAATGACTGAAAAACAAAGTATTAATATGGCTTTACCATCTACATTTATCTACAAGACCAAAGCTGACTATTCGCAATTGGTTCCCGTCCTTGTTTCATCAGAGACCAAAGTGATATATTCATATCCAGATAAAAAAGACCTGTTAGTGGATGGCAAGCTACGCCTACCTTCTCCACTTTTGGATGGGTATCTTTTAGATAACAAAGGAATTAGCAAAGATGCCGCCTTTTTAAAGTTGACCTATTCACAGTATGTTGCCTTAGAACAAACCCCCAGTTCAAAAGAATTGCAGGAAATGGTTCTTGATTATGAGCCATTTATCGAATTGTATGAATGCAAGAAAACCATAGGGGCCGATGCTAAAGTTTACTATTTTAATCAATTAATCAAACAAGGTCAACTTCAAACACAATGTGTAAGGCTTAAGTAATGCCTTGATAATCACAAACTGATTTTGGATTCAGCATTTTTATGTAATTTTGCAGCCGTTAAGTTGCACACTTTAAACATTTCGAACTTTTTTGTGTTGATGCATAGGCTATTGACCAAACAGTTTGTTTATAGTAGCCGTTTGATAAAATTAAATATATAGGAGTGGATAAAAAAAATAGTGTTCTAGATGGAAAATCGTT
>CAZKHA010000112.1:0-11569 GCA_964552325.1 uncultured Bacteroidales bacterium | reverse complement strand
TTAATGCCCATGTGCAAATTACTGCTTTTGATCAGAATGTTTCGTACGAAACACGTCCCATTGCTCCAGAAAAAGAATTTCTTGAAGCCCTATCCCAAAATCAATACGTAAAGCATCTGCAGCCTTTTGCAACCAAAGCCGGAATTATTCGTACCAAAACCGATATTCAAGGTGTAGTTTTTAAGGGAGTTGATAAAACATTTGATTGGACTTTCTTTGAAAACCGGCTTGATGAAGGTCGCTTGCCATTGTTTCACGATTCAACCTCATCTAAAGAGGTGCTGGTTTCGCGTAAACTTGCCAATATGCTTAATATGAAGTCGGGCGATGATATCAGGATGTACTTTGTGGTAGAAGGAGAAGCCCAGCCAAGAGGTAGGAAATTTAGTATCTCTGGCTTGTATAATACTGGCCTTGAGGAATTTGATAAAATGATTGTTTTTGGAGATTTGAGCCATATCCGTAAGCTAAACGGATGGGCACCTTACGAGGTTGGTGGTTATGAGTTGTTTATAAAAGATTTTGCCAAACTCGACCAAGCAGGGGCAAGTATCTATCAATCCACACCCTATGATTTGAACGCCCGGACGGTAAAAGAAGTTTTCCCGCAAATCTTTGATTGGCTTGAACTGCAAGATGTTAACGTAATCATCATTATCAGTCTTATGATATTGGTGTCGGTTATGGCTGTAACCTCCTCGCTTTTAATCTTAATACTGGAACGAACATCGTTTATTGGTGTGTTGAAAGCCATGGGCACCCAAAACTGGGCGCTGCGCAAGATTTTTTTACATGTGTCTGGATATGTTATTCTTAAGGGAATGTTTTGGGGTAACTTGATAGGGCTTGGAATTTGTTACCTTCAGTCAACCTATAAAATACTATCACTTCCCCAGGAATCTTATTATATGGAGTATGTTCCTGTAAGTGTGCACCTTGGCCAGGTTGTAACTTTAAACCTTGGGTCTTTCGTAATTTGTACATTGGTGCTGATTATCCCCACTATGGTTATTTCAAGTATAACTCCCGTAAATGCTATTAAATATGAGTAAAAAACAGTTTTGTGTTGTTGGCTTTGTTATGTTGGCTGTTTTGATTTCGGCCTGTACAAAGACCGAGAAGCAGTATTATGAAGATGGAACCATTAAGTCGGAGGTTGTTAAGAAACACGGCAAAAAAGAAGGCCCTGCCCGGTATTATCATGCCAATGGGAAGATTCAGCAGGAGACCTTTTATAAGGAGGATGAGCTCGAAGGCCTGTCGAGGAGGTGGCATTTTAATGGTAGCCTTGAATTGGAAGAGAATTACAAACAGGGTCTTAAGAATGGAAAAGCTTCGGGTTATTCTAAAAAAGGAAAGCTTATTTGGCAGGCTTACTATGTTAGGGATACGCTAAATGGCCCTTGGGAAGAGTTTCATGAGAATGGTACCCCGAAGGTTCAGGGTTACTATAAGATGGGGCTATACGACAAGGTTTGGCGCTATTTTGATTTTAACAATCAACAAGTTGGCGAAGGAAGATTTTCGGATGGCTCGGGATTTCAGCGTGCTTATTATCCCGATGGGACCAAATGGCGCGAAATACCCTATAAACAGAATAAGAAACATGGCAAAGAGCGTTGGTGGTTTCCGGATGGAAAGCTGCAAAAAGAAAAGGAGTATGTTTTTGATAGCTTGCTAATAGTGCGTGATTATCAGAAGCCTATTCGTTGACATATGTGATTTTGGCCATCTATAAAAATCTTTTATAATAAGGTGCAATCGTTTGTTTGGATTACTTAAACCTGTAATTTTGCAGGGTGAATGAATTTCGACTTGTTTTTATTAAGTTATTAAGAATCAAAAAAATTAACTAAAATTTTTCAAAAATGAACCTCGAAAGGATAATGAATGACCTTGAGAAGAAAAACCCAGGTCAAAAAGAATTTCTCCAGGCTGTAAAAGAAGTACTGGAAACCATTGTGGAGTTTGTAAACGAAAACCCACAATACGATGCGCACAAAATCATCGAGCGCATTACCGAGCCCGACCGCATCCTTCAATTTAGGGTTACTTGGGTTGACGATAATGGCGAAATCCAAACCAACACGGGTTACAGGGTTCAGTTCAACAATGCCATTGGCCCTTACAAAGGTGGAATCCGCTTCCATCCTAGTGTTAACTTAAGTATCCTGAAGTTTTTGGGTTTTGAGCAAATATTCAAAAACAGCCTGACTACACTACCTATGGGTGGTGCTAAAGGCGGTTCAGATTTCAACCCAAAAGGCAAGTCTGACAACGAAATCATGCGTTTCTGCCAAGCATTTATGACCGAGCTTTGGAACGTAATTGGCCCTGAAACCGACGTTCCTGCTGGCGATATTGGTGTTGGCGGACGCGAAATCGGTTTCATGTTCGGATGGTGGAAAAAGCTTAGCCGTCAGCATAACGGAGTACTTACCGGTAAAGGCCGTAACTGGGGTGGTTCTCTTATCCGCCCTGAAGCTACAGGCTATGGTTGTGTGTATTTTGCCAACGAAATGTTGAAACTAAAAGGCATGGATTTCACCGATAAGATTGTTGCCGTATCTGGTTTTGGAAATGTTGCATGGGGTGCTATTACCAAGGTTGCACAACTTGGCGGAAAATGCGTTACCATGTCAGGTCCTGATGGATTTATCTATGACCCAGATGGTATCACCGGCGATAAAATTGAGTATATGCTCGAGTTAAGGGCTTCTAACAACGATATCGTGAAACCTTATGCCGAGAAATACGGAGTTGAATTCTTTGCTGGTCGCACACCATGGGAAATCAAATGCGATATTGCATTGCCATGTGCTACTCAGAACGAGTTAAACGAAAAAGATGCTCATAATCTTGTAAATAACGGTGTTATTGCCGTTTGCGAAGGCGCTAATATGCCATGTACCCCCGAGGCTGTTTCGTTGTTCCATGCAAAACGTGTATTGTTTGGACCTGGCAAAGCTGCCAATGCTGGTGGTGTTGCTACTTCGGGCCTCGAAATGAGCCAAAATGGAATGAAGCTGAATTGGAGTGCTCAAGAAGTTGAAGAAAGACTCCGTCAGATTATGATTAGCATCCACGACAACTGTGTTAAGTATGGTGCTGAGCACGATGGCTATATCAACCATGTGAAAGGTGCAAATGTAGCCGGCTTTATCAAAGTAGCCGATGCCATGATTGACCAAGGCGTTGTATAAGCGCATTTTATCCTAAAAAGAATCAGGGGCTGTATTTATATACAGTCCCTATTTTTTTATAATCGTTTGAATATGGAGCTAAAGCCTAATAAATAGAATACACAAGTGTAGCACCCATATTCAAGCCCGAATTGCTGATTTTTGTGGTATTGTTGTTCGTTTCTTGGCTTTGTGAGTAATGCGATAACAGAAACCCAGCCTGGGCTTGCAAACGCAAAGTAGGTGAAAAATAATAATATAGACCGATTCTTACCCTACTATTAACACTGAAATGAGAAGTAGTTGAATCATCCGGTATGGTTTGATAATACGCTATTAATTCATCCAATCCCATCGTTAAATAGGTACGTGTATTGGGATAATAGCCCAAGGTATAGCCTCCACCCAGTTCAATTGAGGGGATTTGCATTTCGGTTGAGGTTTCATTATACTTGTTTTCAAACCTATTGCCCTGATAAACAAATGCTGGCGTAAGATAGGCTTTTGCCGATTGTTGCCACTTTACAGAAATGGGCTTTTCGTAGGTTAACGAAAAGGTGATGCCTGTGCCAATGCCATATGTGTAATCCTTGAATTTTGACGCAATAGAGTCGAAAAGCAAGTCAGTTTGTTGTGTAAACATGGACTTTGAGAATAGGTTAGCTTCAAAATCTGTTTGAAAGCTTAGTCCTGATTTTCGGCTTGGTGCGTTGGCAAACAACCAGTTATCGTTGAGTACGGTAAAGTATTTAATTTTTTTGTCGGGCAGGCTTAGCATTGTGCTGAGTGTTGAGTCCAATAGCGTTAGTTCTTCAATGGTTTTATCACGAAGGTCGAATGTTCGGCGATTCAAAATTTGGCCTATCTTTTCTGCTAATGCCATAATTTGCTCATGCGAAGGTTGTTGGGTGATAAGTTTCTTGGTATATAGATCTTTTAGAAGGTAATAGGCAGTCATGGCATAGCGCGTTTCTTCAATACGGCCTTTGCCAATGGTGAAAGCTGCGCCCAAATCACTTTGCGAATTGTCTTGATAATTTTTTGTTTTTTGGTTAACTAACGAATTATCAATAATTTGGGATGTGTTATTATTGATTTGCAACTGAACTTGAGCGTTTAGCTTGTACCCTATAAAAAAGGCATTGTCATTAAAATATTTCGCTTCCTCAGTGCCAGAAGCATAAAAGTCGAGGTTAAATGTGTTTTGCTTGCTTTCCGTTGCTGTGTTTTGGGTGATAGTTGAGTTGCTCAGGTAAGAACTCGAATTAAAAGTAGATTGGCTAAAACGCTGTTTTTTCCTCGAATTCTGGTATCTTGCATGACTGAGACTAAATTGAGGCCTAAAGCTGTTGGCTGTTTGGTCGGCTGATGGGTTGTTGCTCTTTTGCATGTTTCCCGAAATGTCGAACGATAAATCGAGGAGCCTATACCTGAAATCGGGTACTTTATAGGCACTTGGGTTAAAGCCATCTAACTGAGCGTTTGTGTCAAGGGTATATAAAAGCAATACAAACAGTAAAGCTATTTTGCTAATTAATGGTGATTTCGACATAATATAAACAGTTAAGGGTTGCAGACAGGGTAAACGCAAGAGTTTAAGGAAGTATTGTTGCCATGATGGAATTGGTGGAATAAGGTTTAAACCTTTGGAATGAATAAGTGTCGATGCTTGTTTGCAATTGCCTTGCCATTTTCTGAGTACTTTTGGTGGCAGAAATATACATTATGGATAAGTTTTCACATATTGACGATCAAGGGAAGGCCCAAATGGTTGATGTTACCCAAAAACCGGCTCAGTTTCGTACTGCCAAAGCTTCAGGTTTTATTCGCCTTAATAAGGCCACCTGTGAGCTTATCTTGCAGAACCAAATTAAGAAGGGGGATGTTTTAACAATAGCTGAAATTGCTGGTATTCAAGCTGCTAAACGTACCTACGAACTCATACCCTTATGCCATACCTTATTGCTTACCAAGGTTGAAGTAACTGCCAAATTACTTGATGGGGGAGTTGAAATTTCGTCGTTGGTGAAATGTTTGGGACAAACTGGCGTTGAAATGGAAGCTTTGACCGCCGTAAGCGTTGGCTTGCTTACAGTATATGATATGTGCAAAGCCGTTGATAAAGAAATGGCGATAAGTGATATACGCCTTGTTGAAAAAATTAAATCCGACCCACTTTTGCATGACTAGCCCCATAAAATCTTTTTTTGTTGGTTTGATGCTTGTGTGCATCTTTCAATTTGTGTCCATAGCACAAATAAACATCCCGCACTTTGTTTTTTCGGGGATGCACAACTTATCCGAAGGCAAGTATGTTGATGCCATCCATAACTTGAATGTGGTAATTGCCCATGCACCAGATATGTATGAGCCGTATTTCTATCGAGGGATAGCCAAATATAGCCTTGGTGATTTTTTAGGCGCTGAACAAGATTTTGATCAATGTCTCGAAGTCCATCCTCTTTATAGCAATGCATTGCATTACAGGGCTATAACCCGGAATAGGCTACACGATTATAAAGCTGCCATGGACGATTTTGACCAAGCAATCCGTATCGATCCACTTGATGCTGAGATTCATGTAAATAGAGGGATTTCATACCTTGAAATGAAAGACTATACGAAAGCCTTGGCCGATATTGACACAGCCATCCGGCTGCAAAACGATATTCCGATTGCTTACCTTGCCCGTGGCATGGCTAAACATGCACTAAAGGATAATAAAGGAGCTATTGAGGATCTTGACAAAGCCGTTCGCTTAAATTTCTTTTTTACTGACGCCTATGTGCGCCGTGGCGGAATAAAGTATGATTCTTCTGATTATCAAGGTGCTTTAGAAGATTTTAATCAAGCATTGAAGATTGATGCTGATGATCCGGTGGTGTATTACCAACGTGCCATGACCTATTTGAAACTTGAGAAAACCGACCAAGCGCTCGACGATTTAAGCAAGGTGCTGAGCCTTGATCCGTACAACGCCCTTACCATGTACAACAGGGCTATCTTGTACAGCGAAAAAGGTGATCTTCAGGCAGCTTTAAAAGATTATGACCGTGTGGTAGAACTCAATCCGAACAATATTCTTGCGGCTTTTAATCGTGCAGTTACCAAACATCAACTCAAAGATTACAAGGGCGCTGTAGCTGATTATACCAGAGCTATTGAGTTATTTCCTGATTTCTCGAAAGCCTATGCCAACCGTAGCGATGCCAAAAGGCAGCTTGGAGATGAAAAGGGTTCGCTCGACGACCGCAATAAGTTGGTTTTAATAGAAGAAACAGTTGCTAAAAGCGACGACTCCACCTTTAGGAAGTATGCTGATTCGGCTTTTTTAAGTAAAACAATTGAGTTTGAAGCAGATTTTCAGAATGTTTCGGCCTTGGATGGAAAAATACAGTACCAACCTGTGTATGTTGATCTTGAACAGAATTTTTTTGTTACCTATTTTTATAACGATTCAGTTTATGTGGAACAAAAACGCAATGAATATTGGTTGAAGAAGGTTGCCGATATCAATAAAACTGTGGATTATAAGCTGCGGTTTGGGCTTACCAACCGCGATATTACACTTACCTCTGATGAAATTGCCAAATATCTTAGCAATTTGGATAGTACACTAAGAATCTCCCCAAGCGATCCTGTAGGTCACTTTTTTACAGGTATCTTAAATGGGATGGTGAAAAACTACAATAGTGCGTTAAAGGCTTATGATCTTGCCATACAGATAAATCCAAAGTTTACCTTGGCGTATTTTAATCGAGCCAACACAAAATTGGAAATGGTTCAACAACTGCAATCCAATGAATCAAGCTTGGGGAATATTAGTATTGGTAATTCAACGCAATTGGTTAAATCGACTCCCGACCCAGATATTCCGGATTATAAGGATGTGCTTGGTGATTACGATAAGGCCTTGAAGCTAAACCCCGATCTCAGCTTTGCTTGGTTTAACCGCGGTAACGTTAAGGCTAAAATGGCCGATTATGACGGTGCTTTGTCTGATTATAATAAGGCAATTGATTTGGAGGATAAGCTTGCCCAAGCCTATTACAACAGGGCCTTGATACGTGTTTACCTTAAACAAACTGAGTTAGCTTGCCAAGATTTTAGCAAAGCTGGTGAATTAGGGCTTAAAAATGCCTACAATTTAATCAAACGTTACTGCAGGAAACCTTGATAATGCGCTCATGTAAGTTAGAGGATGCGTAAGAATGCTTGCTTTCGCTTATTCGGACTGCATATATGCTAATCTCGTTGTACAGGGCAAGTTGTGCTAATGTTCAAAAGTTTTTGTTCAAGGCCACACAGCGGCCGAATACTTTTTGCCAAGAAAACCAGAAGTATTTTCGCCTTTCCATAGATGCGGAAATTTTAAGAGGTGCCACTTCCTCTTATCTTCTGGGTGCTTGTGAAAACATGCAAGGAATAAGGTTTTCCGTCAGTTTTTGCAATCGCTTGGTCGCAGACTCCTTTGGAGATGAGCTGTGTTTTTAGGGTGAACGGCAGCAGGGGCTGTTAGGGGTATTTCGAATGTAAATTCGAGGAGGCCAATGTTTATAATGTTTGATGACAACCGGAACCAAATGCCGTAATTTCTAACTTTCTGATTCAACAACAAATAACGTAACGTTGTCATTGGTAGCCCGACTCTTTCGGGCGAGAAATACTGTTGAGGACTGATATAACCATTATTAGGTTCATTTTCAGTCTAATCCAATTAATTAGGTTTAGCCGCTACCTACCTCATAAACCAGCTTCAAGCCTCGCTCTGTTTTCATCCTCAAGGAGGACCAAACGCCGGGTTTCTTATGAAAGAAGTGTCAGACAAGCTCAACATAAAAGCTTTTAAATCGCCCAATTGCGCGTCCGATAAGCGGATGCCTCCATTAGCTATGTGGTGCATTAAAGGGTTGGCATACGGCGACCAACACAAACCTTGGTTGTAGAATTTTAACACCTCATCAAGTGTTTTAAAGCGTCCGTCGTGCATGTAAGGTGCCGTAAATGCTATATTGCGCAAGGTTGGTGCCCTGTAGGCGCCCAAATCCTGTGCATTGCCAGTAACGGAATATCTGTCCCGTAAATCGGTAAAGAGGGTGTCCTTTGCATTGTTGTAAAATAGATGCGTGGTCATTAAGGGATTTCCGCTTCCACCATGGCAGTGGAAACAATCACCACCGTTTTCAGTTGAAAAAAGCACATACCCATTCAGTTCGCTTTGGGTTAGCTGAAGCTTGCCCTGCAGATATTTATCGAAGCGTGAACCGGCTGACACCAGGGTGTACAAAAACTGTTCGATGGCCAAACTAACCCGATGCATTGTTATAGCAGGGCTGCCAAATGCCCTTTCGAATTGCGCGGGGTATGAATCATCTGTTGAAAGGGCCAATACCATTTTGATTGAATCGGTATCCATTTCATGCGGGGCATGAATACCCATTTTTACAATATCGGCCAAGCTTTTTCTACCGGCTGTTGCATTGTTGGCACTAACCAAGCCATTCCAAAAGTACCCTTGGTCGTTCCAAGCCAAATTCAGAAGTGGAAGCATGAAATGTGGCGTTGGGATACCGGTTATGCCGTGTGTTTTTCCGCCCACAAAGGTGGGGTGATTTACGCCACATTCAAAACCATGTGCTTGAATATGGCAGGTAGCACAGCTCATGGCCGAATCAGGATGAAGTCTGCCAGAAAGTTTTCCATCGTAAAACAGCTTTCGGCCAAGCGCAATCCCCTCAACGGTTAACGGATTGTTTTTAGGCAGGTTAACATCTGAAGGAAACCCTCTTGGTATTTCGAGAACATAGGGCGTTGGTTTGATAGCAGGTTCTGAGCCGTCTTGTTTTGAACATGCCACACACAATAAACAAAAAAATGCGATGATGAACCTATTCATGCTCAACTGAAAAAACGCCCATTGCCCCATTGTCACATAATTGCTTCATTGCATCTTGGCTTTGCATAATACCAGGACCAAAACTGCGAAAATCGATGTTATGTGCACCGTAGAACCAGTTCTGCACATTCATCACCAATTGCAAATTTGTTTGAGTGCCAGGGTTTATTTTCAATCCGTTAAGTGGAAGTGCTATTCTAAAATTGTTGTGTATAAAGCCTGTGATTTGAGACGGGTCGGTGCTACCCGAAGCATATACCTGCCCTTTGCCTAGGTGATTCATTACAGGTTTAAGGGTTTGCGTTTCAGTATCCAGCCATTTTATATTCAGTTTCATGTAATGATAACCACCGCCAAGTACATCAGGCCAAAACATATCCCTTTCGGGTGGGTTAGCAAAACGATTGCTTTGGTTATCAGCCGAGTCCAATCCAAATGTAAATACAAGCGAGTCATAAGAGCCAACTTTAAAGGCATGTGATAGTTGTAGTGAAAGAGTAGAAGGGATATCAATATCAACATAGTGTATGCTGTCGGTTCTATATGCGTTCCCTTTCTGATACAGCGTAATATGTGAGATAAAATACTGCAATTGATTTACCATAAACTCATTGCCAGCTTCGTTTTTGTAGAGCAGTGTGTCTTTTATTAGCTCAACACCCCCTGCATTTGCCACAAAATCAATTCTAATGCTACCCGATTCGTTTCTGATTAAACTATCTTTTGAACAGGAGGTAAATACGACGATAATTAAAAGAAATGTAATTTTTTTGATCATGTGATTTAGAAACTTTTACTGATTTTAAGACTTAAGGTCGGGTTGATAACACACAGAATACTAGTTAGTGGAAAAAAGCAAAGGCAGTGTTTTGATGCAAAGTTGTATGGATCAACTGTTCCTTGCTAAAATCTTCTGCTTGCACTTGCTGGCATAATCAACGCCCAAAGATAGCAAATGCCAAAGCAGCAGAGCCGTTAATTGCCTAACTTTGCAAAAAATATTGTGATGAAGTTTAAACTTGGTGATAAGGTTAAATTCTTGAATGCTAGCGGCGGCGGCATCATTAGCAAAATTGCGAGCCCCGGCATTGTGCATGTGGCCATTGAGGATGGGTTCGACATTCCAACGGCCGTAAGCGATTTGATACTTGTGGATACCGATACGGCTGCAGGCCGTTTTTTTGATGATGACACACGTAAAGATACAAAAAGTAAGGGAAAAGGCAAACCCATGCCCGAGCCCAAGCCTATGCTGGTTAAGGCACCAGAGCCTGAGGAACAAGACTATATGGGTGAGCGTGTTTCGGCTTTGCCCATAACCCGCAACCGAAGTGCAAATGAAGAGGGTGTTTACCTAGCTTTTGTACCGCAGGACCAAAAATGGCTCATTACCGGATTGCTCGATATTTATATGGTTAATATGAGCAGTTTTGATGTTATTTACTCCTACTTTGTAAAAGGTAGCAAAGGTGGGTATCAAGGCATGGATTATGGTTCTATTCCGCCTTATTCGCGCATCTTTATCGAATCGATTGAGCGAGAAGATATTGAGTTGCATGCCGATGGCTTGGCGCAGTTGCTGTTCCATAAAGATGATATCCGCCATGTTTTGGTTCCAGTTTCGGCTGAATTCAGGATAAAGCCGTTACGTTTCTCAAAAGAAGATAACTACCGCGAATTTGCTTTTTTGCCCGAAAAAAGTTTCGTGTATTTGCTAAATGCTATCACAAGCCTAAAGCCTTTGCATGAGCAGGAAAGCCAGAAAAAGTACGAACCCGAGAAGCCCGAAACGCGCGAGGCAAAGCAAATCCAGCCCGAATCGTTTATTACCCGCCATAAAACAGCCCCACGCGAAGCCATTGTCGATCTGCATATAGAGGCAATGGTTGAAGACCATGCTACCTTGGCACAGAATGAAATATTAAACTTACAGCTCAGCTATTTTACCAAATGCCTTGATAGTGCAATTGCTGATAATTTTTACAAGGTTACTTTTATCCACGGTGTGGGTAATGGCATCTTAAAGAATGCCTTACGCGAACGGCTTAAAGAGTACAAAAGTATTTTGTACCAACCGGCCCCCATGTCGAAGTATGGTGTAGGCGCCATAGATGTTACCATTATGCACGAAAAAACCTTGTTAGATTAAATGCAGACATAGGCTTTAGGCCTTCGTTCATTGAAAAATATGCGGCAGCCCGTTCTATCGCTCATGAGTTTAGCTTATGGGAGGAAAGTCGGGACAACACAGGGCACCCTGCTTCCTAACGGGAAGGCATTACGAAAGTAATTGACAGCCAGTGCCACAGAAAAGAACCGCCCCGATTCGTTCGGGGTAAGGGTGAAAATGTGAGGTAAGAGCTCACGTTGCCTGTTGGTAACAATGGGCAAGGGTAAACCTCAGGGGTTGAAAGGCCAAATAAACCGGGAATCCCCGAGCAATCGGGGTGAAGGGCTGCCCGCCCGGCCCCGGAGGGTAGGCCGATGGATG
>CAZKHA010000111.1:0-11583 GCA_964552325.1 uncultured Bacteroidales bacterium | reverse complement strand
CGGGCTTCCGCAAGCTTAAGCTTGGCTATAGCCCAACCAACCTTTACGGTTCACCTCAAAACGTGCATGCTGGAGGAAACGATACATTATTAATTGTATTGAAAGATTTAAAAGGTGGAGCCGCGTTTGGTTCAATCTTGATTAAGCCATCAGGCGTTGGAAGTCTTTCGTTGGCTCAATATGTAAACAATGCCAAGAACTTAGGAAATGGTTGGAAGGAACTCAGGATACCTCTATCAGCTTTTGATCCTACAATTAATTTTGCTCAGCTTTCTATGTTTGAATTCCCGTATAGCGCTGGCGCTGGCAATTTTGAATTGGCCGTTTCGCTTATGAAGTTTGTGGGCGGGATTACGCCATTTGTGTGGTTTGGCGAGGGGAAAACCAACAATATTCACGATGGATTTAATGGACCTGGCCAATTGTTAGCTAGCTTGGTGCTAGGAAACGTGGGCGTTGTGCATGCTGCTAAGATTGAATTTTATGATGGATCTATCAAAATAGGTGAAGATGAATCAGCACCTTTCAAAGTTCCTTACCTGAATATTCAAGGAGGCTTGCATAAATTTGTTGCCAGGGTAACTGATAGCAATGGACTTGAACGAGTGAGTGATACTGCAGCAGTTTTGGTTCAACAATCATTACCTGCCAATGCAATTGTGTTGAATGTTACTTTTAATCAAGCACCTACCATATTCGATATTCAAAAAGCTACGCTTAGATACAACAAAGATTTTGCCTATAGTTTAACCTTAGATGATGGATTGCGGGATGCTTATACCTGTGGTTTTCCTTTGTTGAATGGAGGATATATGGCTTCAAACAACACAACATATGCTGGTTTAAATTATACGGATGGTTGTGGTAATGATGTAAAATTTACCGGAGGTTTGTCTTGGTTTTCATTGGGCGGGTCAATGAATGATATACATCAAAATTCTACCAATTACATCAATTGGAATGAGTTGCAAAATATGATCAACAATGGTTGGAATGTTTTTAATCATTCATTGCAGCATGCCGCAGGTGCTGGAACTGATTATGTTTATCAAATTGTTGAGAACACAAATTGGATAGAGAATAAAACAGGTATTACCCCAACTCAATTTATAGTTCCCTCAGGCGATCAAAATTATGTTGCCCCTGCATTTGCTAACGGAATGTCAGCAGTTTATGGAAATAACAGCGGTTATTCGGGTTATCCCAATGGTTTAAACGTTAAAAATCCTTTGAATTTTACCAACTTTAAAGTTTTCAAGCGGTTCTTGTACGATGACTATTATAACCCTAGCAATATAACCCAGCATATTGACAACGCTGCTGCTTTGAGTGTGAACGGAAATCATTATTGGTATAACGATTTCACACATCGTGTTGCTGTGCAGTCTTATGGTGGCAGTTTGCTGTTTTCCACATTCGAATACTATATGAATTACATTGCAAACACCTATGGGAAAAATGGTACGGACAGGATTTGGATGGCACCTTTGCAAGATGTGTTTGAATACATGCAAGTTAGAGATAAGAGCGGGATTAGCACTAGCTTAACAGGTACTACGCTTCAAATTGTAATTGACCGCAGCAATATTCCTGACAATCTGTTGAAGAATGCGCTTTCGTTGGTTATCAATGCGAACGCTGATATTATTTCGGTTGTTGCTAACCAGCCTTTGGATCTTTCTTTCAATGGGACGGCAAGCGCGAAACTTATAAATTTAGAGTGGGCTGCTAATAATTATAAATCAGGTGGTAAACTTGAAAATGATGTCATATCTAATGATCAAGCGGAGGACAACTCAACTGGGTACCTTGTTTATCCTAATCCGGCACGTGATTTCATATCATTCTCATCTGAAAATGAAATGAATGGCTATGTTGAAATCCTTTCTCCAACATCGGGTATAATGACAAAAGTTGAAGTTGCTGCCCAGCTTAAACTCGATATTGATTTGAGCATAATCTCAAATGGAATTTATATCCTACGCTACGTTTCAAGAGAAGGAAACGTTATTAGTAAAAAGTTTGTGAAACAATAAGTGGTCTCAATTACTTGTAGTCCAATAGATATGTAAAAAACCCCTGTCAAATCTTCTTGGCAGGGGTTTTTGGTTTTTAAACAATGATAGAGCTTATTTTTTCGAGGAGTGTAGCCCGATTAACAGGTTTGTTTAAAAATTCTTTAGCTCCAAGTTTACGTGTTTGCTCGAGGGTTTCAGAGTCTTGAAGGCTTGTAAGGAAGATGAGGGGAATATTGATGTTGTTCTGGTTTAAGTATTCAATTAGCTGTATGCCATCAAAGTTGGGCATGTTAATATCAGAAAGTATAAGATTGAATTTGTTTTTAGCCAATTTCATTAGAGCAATAATGCCATCACCTGCAATTTCAACTTCATAGCCGTCAGAACGCAGTATAGAGGCAACAATTTTTTGCTGAATTAAATCATCCTCAACCAGTAATATGCAACCTTTTGTGTTGGGGTCATCCTCTCTTTTTATAAAGTTGCCACCCGATGGCAAAATGCGGTGGAGTATCTCATCCATTGGCACCAAGGCAATGCCTGAATAGGAGTCTCCTATTGAGTACGGCAAAATAAGTCGTTTGTTGAAAATGACCGAACCACATGAATATACTGTGTTGGGCTTCATTCCATTGCGCTCTTGGTCGTGAGGTGTTAATAAAGGTTCGCTTAATTGGCCTATTACCTTGGTGGGGTCGTCTTTATCAAGAAGGATTGCTCCAAGGCAATATTTTCGCATGGGCCCAACGCCGTGTGTAATCACCAGCCATCCATGTGAAGTCTCTATGGGTGAACCACAATTACCAATTTGAACAAATTCCCAAGGATACGTAGGCTCTTGTATTTTTGTGCCCGATTCCCACATATCGATATAATCAGAATAGAGTACATAATTGTTAATTCCATCAAGCCTGCCAAGCATAGCGTATTTGCCATTGATTTTTCGGGGAAACAAGGCCATGCCTCTGTTCAGCATGTGCTGACCTTGCAACGGTCGTATGCGAAATCTCAGGAAGTCTTTGGTTTGAATGAGCTTTGGTAAAAATGCTACTCCATTGTAGCTATGCGTTGTAGCATAATAGACAGCTTCTCCGTCGTCGTTTATAAATTTAACGAACCGGGTGTCTTCAACACCATTTATATCCTTGTCAGACAAGGGTGGAATCATCCTTTCTGAAGTGTCTGATTCGATAGGGAAGATGAGTTCAGCATAATTATCAGCTAACCAACGCACAGTCTCTACTAATTCAACTTTAAGGCCTGGTTTGGGTGTTAGAAGTATCTTGTTGATTAGTGATGAAATATCTTTGTATGTAAAGGATTCGTTGAGTCCTTCAAGTACGTAGTTTATTACCACCTTGTCGAGGTTCATGGCATCTAAAAGTGATGCAAAGCGTTTTTTGTCGTAGTTAAACTCTCTTACAATTTCTGGGTAATCAATAACTTGACTAACTGGTTCTAGAAAAATGTTATCGTTTTGGTCGATAATAGCTCCTCTAAACACAACCGAAGAGATATAACTTCCGCCACTGGCCCTAAATGCAATAATGAGTCTCTTGAACCCATATTCAAGCCCGCTTTGATCGGGGTCTTCAATAATGGCAGGGTTATATAAGGCACCCGACTCAATAGATAGTTCGGCGGTAAAATATGCCCCAATAAGTAGTTTTTTGTAATCGCTTAGTTGTGATGCCTTTTCTTTGTCGCATCTAGAACTATCTACAACCGCAAGAAAGTTTTTCATGTAGATTTTGGCTAGGTTGCGGTGCCTGGGCGAAAACTCCTTCATTACTTGATTAAGTGACAGTACCGATGCCGTTTCGGGCATTTCGGCAACCTTTGAAAGGATTGCAATGGCTCTGGTATCTGGTCCAGGATTGTACAGATGAGCCGAAACCCTGGAAGGGTCAGGATTAAACCTTACGCTGGTTCTGCGAACAAAATTTGCCATAGTGTTTTGATTTTGTTGTAAAAATACAATAAACTAACACTATTTCAAAATAAAAACCCCCTGAATCGTCAGGGGGTTAATCATGCTTTAGAAGAAAGACTATAAGGTGTTAATCTTTTTCATCAGTTTCGATTTAAGGTTCGCCGCCTTATTCCTATGAATAATAGCTTTTTTCGCTAGTTTGTCAATAATTGATACAACCTTTGGAAGCTTAGTAGTAGCTTCGGTTTTGTCAGTGATAGAACGGAATTTCTTTACCGTTGACCTCATTGATTTAGCATAATAACGGTTCCTTAACCTCTTTTTTTCGTTGGAGCGAATCCTTTTTGCCGATGATTTGTGATTAGCCATTGTATATTAATGTATTTACTTGCGTATTTTGGGAGTGCAAAGATATGAGTTTTCTTTAGATTGTGAAACAAGCTTGCAATATTTTTTTTCTAGGTTTTTGATTTTGGGTTATCAAAAATGTTGCTAAATCTTTGAAATTATAGCTTTTGAGATACTATTTTGTTGGTTAACAGGGTTTAATGATGTTCCAGGCGTGGAAGGTGAACTTCTTTTTTTTGCACCCCAGGGTTTTTCCCAGCAGCCAAATTAGTGCTTACCCTAGAACTTCCCGTGCTTCAGCAGCAATATAACGAATGGCTTCACTGTGAGCCGAGTAGGAATTCTGATTTTCTAAATCAAGTAAACTAGCCGCATAGAGGGCTGTATTGTTTGGCTCGTTAATTCCTGATATGGAGGTGTTTATGTATTTAAGGATCTCTTCCTTGGCAATTTTAAGCTTATCCCATGCTTCCGCCGAAATGTAAACTTGCTGTGATAAATTGTGTTCAAACTCTGTTCGAACGGTGGTTGAGAGCGCTGCCTGCAGTTGTTGGGTGTTCATGTTTGGTGTAGCTATCCGTAATAGAACAGCAGATGGTGCTATGCGTTCTAAAAAAAGGATGCATCGTTCATAAGCCTGAAGTTTTAAGGGAAGCGTAATTTTATGGTTTTTAAGCTTTAATTCAGCTATTTTGTCTTTCTCTGCCTTGGCATGGAATTCTTTTACCACTGATAAAAGTGCTTGGTGTGAAAGGTTTTGAGTAGGATTGTTTAATTCATTATAAACCCTGCTGGTTAGCATATTGAAAAAGTAATAAGCTGTGGCAAAAACCAATAAAGCAGGTAAGGTTAGCCTTACGAGGTCAATTAGGTCGTTCATATTCAATGTATTGATTAAGTGTTTTGGATGAAATGCAGAATTTTATCTACAATAACGGAACAATTGAGCCCATATTTTACTAACAATTCTTCGGGTTGGCCCGATTCTCCGAAGCTGTCATTTACGCCTATCATGCACATGGGCACCGGGTGGTGTTGAACCACAACCTCGGCCACAGCAGATCCTACTCCACCAGCTACTTGATGCTCTTCAACAGTTACAATTCGTCCGCATTCTTTTGCAGCCATTCTAATACACTCTTGATCAATTGGTTTGATGGTGTGAAGGTTGATTACCCTGCAGTTTATCCCTTTTTTTTGAAGGATGTATGCGGCTTGCAGGCCTTCCCAAACCATGTGTCCACTCGCAATAATAGCGAGGTCGTTGCCGGTTCTAAGTATTTGGGCTTTTCCAATTTCAAAATCCATGTCAGGGGTCGTAAAATCAGGAACCGGTTCTCTTCCGAATCTGATATACACTGGCCCATGTATGTTTTTGGCGACTTCAAGCACAGCTCTGTGGGCTTGGGTTGCGTCGCAGGGGTTAATAACCGTCATGTTTGGGAGCACACGCATAATAGCGATGTCTTCGAGTGCTTGGTGTGTAGCACCATCGGGTCCAACCGATAAGCCTGCATGCGCACCGCCAATTATTACCCCTAAATTGTTGTAGCACAACAATATCCTAATTTGATCGGTTGTACGTAAGGCGGCAAAAACCCCATAGGTGGAAAATACGGGTAGAAGTCCTGAAAGGGCCATGCCTGCAGCTACACCAATGCAGTTTTGCTCAGCAATGCCAAACGAAAAGAATCGTTCGGGGAAGTGTTTGGCAAAAGCATCCAATCCAACGGAGGCTGTTATGTCGGCACCTAAAACCACGAGGTTCTTATGAGTTTGGCCTGCTTCTAAAACGCCTTGACCAAAACCCACTTTGGTGGCTATTAGTCGATGCATATCAAATTCGTGATTTGTCATGTTAAATTGCTTAAAAACCTTTCTAATTCTTCTGAGTTTGGGGCTTTTCCATGCCAACGATAATTTCCTTCAATCTCCGGAATGCCTTTCCCCATTATGGTATTCGCAATTAGCACGGTAGGTTCTAAGAGGTTTTTTTTTGCCTGCGTAAAAGCCTTATCCAACTCCTGAAAATCATGACCATTGCAAGTAATAACATTCCACCCAAACGCTTTCCATTTGTCAGCAAGTGGTTCTAATTCCATAACTTGTGATGTGCATCCATCTATTTGTACGCCGTTTCGGTCAACAATAGCAACAAGGTTGTGGAGTTTATGGTGGGAGGCTGACATGGCTGCTTCCCAAACCGAACCTTCTTGCAATTCGCCATCACCTAATATGCAGTAGGTTTTGTGGTCTTTTTGATTGAAGAGGGCCGCAATTGAAATTCCAACTGCCACCGAAAGCCCTTGCCCCAGCGAGCCAGCCGATAATTCCAAGCCTGGGAGGCCATGGTCACGTCCCGGATGGCCTTGTAGTCTTGAGTTTAGCTTGCGGAGGGTCATTAGCTCCTCTGTTTGAAAGTATCCATGATGAGCCAGTGCAGCATAAAGCACAGGTGCTACATGACCAATTGAAAGGATAAGCCTATCCCTTTCTGGCCAATTGGGTTCTGATGGCCTGTGATTCAGTACACGGCAGTATAAAAATGTAAAAATATCGGCGAGGCCAAGCGAACCTCCTAAGTGCCCGCTACCTGCGGCATGCAGGCTTGTTAAAATGGATTGCCGGATGCACCTGGCTTGCTCGCTTAGGATTTTAAAGTCATTTTCGTTCATGTGAAATCCATTAGGCATGCGAAGATAGTTCAAAATTGCGATTTTTATAGCAAATTCGTGTGTTTAGAGGCAACCTTTTTGCCCAAAAGGGTTATGTTCTTGAAACGGTTTACCGTTTTCAAACTTTTTCCGCTCCATAATATTTTTCCTTTCATTTTTTTATCCAATTATTTTTCCTGCAGTTAATTGCCCGCCGGGAGGCGGGCTTAACTTTTTTGTAAGGCTTGGTGCAAAAAAAAATGGCAGTCCTCCCGGATAGCCATTTTATATAACCAAATGTATTTATTATGAGAAATGTTAAAAGATTGCTAATCTTTTAGTTATATTATCGTTTCCAATTTGAAAGCTACATAAATATGTGCCACGAGCCACACCTTTAATATCGGTAGTTAGTTTGTGTCCTCCCATACTCAGGGTTCCAAAATCCTTTGTATATACGGTTTTGCCTGTAATGTCAATCAGTTTCAGGGCTATATGTTTTGGCTCGTTTAGTAGGATTTTTACATTCAACAATGCGGAAGCTGGCACTGGATTGGGGAATAGTTCAACCGAAGCATTGTTTTTGTTAGGCTGGGGGTTTACGCCTACTACATCATCTTTCACAATTTTAATGATGTTTTCGAAGTTGTCAACATAACTGTGGTCACCATCAATCGCTGTCCCCGGATCTGAGTCAAGGTTGATGGCCATATATAGGTTTTCATCATCGGATGTGTTTGGGAACTGGGGCATTATGCCTTCATCAAAAATATGAACGATGTTGTCCATCATGTCATATATTTCTCCCCATGATGTTCCAAGATCGGGCGAAGTACGCACCCAAACATGTTTGTAATCAAGGGCTCCATTGTTAAAACCTTCGGTGGTAGTGCTGTAGGCAATGAAAACGGTGTTGTTTTGGTCAACATGAATTGCGGGCATACCCGAGAGCCCAATTGATCCATAAACAGTTGGTTGCCCCACAAAGTCATACTCACCATTATTGTTGAGGTCGGGTGAGAAGCCTATTAGGTTGTAATCTAGTGTCATTTCTGACTCAGGGTCGGTATAAGGGCACAAAGCTTTTTTGTTGTTCGAAAATGTTGGACGTGTTTCGTTCCAATAGCCAATCCCATCAACTAAATAGAAGTGTGTGAAGGTGGTCCCAACAGTTTCGTGCAGCGCCCTACTTATTCCAAAGCTAACGTGTGCCATGCCGTTTTTATCCAATGCAAGGGCTATGCCCCCATCAACACAATAAAACGTATCGGTTAAGGTAACTTCAAAATCGAAGAAAGGGTAGGGGTGCTCCCAGATAACTGTTTTATTCCAGTTTTCTCCATTATCGGTTGATTTTAAAAGTATTAGGTCGTGCCATGCGCTACCTGCCAATATAGCGATGGTGTTGCCTTCAGCGGCCATGGCATACCCGTCGGTTGTAAAATTGTAATAGTTTTCGGGGCCAACTCCTGGTATCAGCTGGTTTTGGATATCCCATGTTGCTCCGCCATCGGTCGAACGCCAGTAAAGCATTGCTAGCTCCATGCCTTGGTAGGCATCATAGGTATTGCAAATCATGTGAACATTTTGATGATCAGCTCCAGAGGTTATCACCCTTGGCCATGTAAGTTTTGGGGCTTCGGTTGGCCCAAGTAGGTCTTGCGTTGTCCAATCGCCTGTGCCGTAGGTTGGTCTGCTCGAAATGCGAAGCCTATCCGAAAGATGGGTTGCAATTATTTCGCCATCAGTGCCTAGCGGAGCATACGAAGGCCATCCGGTCCTGGCGTTTTCAACACGAAATGCGGGTATGGCGTCCCAGCTAGTTCCATCAAATTTGTTGTAGCCAGTGCCCCTGTCGGGGAAGGTGGTCTCGTTAAAGCCCATGGTCCAAACAAAATTCATGCGGCCATCCTCGTATCTCCAAAACCTATTGGCTGCTATGTAATTGCCTTGTTTATCGAAGCGGGTTTCACCAACATTGTCTTCGGTTAAAGCAATTGGACTTTTTAGCCCGGGGTTATAACCAATAGTCTGGTCAGGGTTTAGCTCAGCTTTTTGCCGAGCATAATCAATCTTTGAACATTTGTTGCGGGCATCGTTTTTTAGCAACACCCTGTTTTGCGAGTTTAGTGCCAGCAAAACACTCATTGACAATAGGAATAGTAGCGTCCTTTTCATAATAATTAGTTCTTCGGTAAGGGTTAGTAAAATTGATGCTGCAAATTTAAGGTCGCACCAAGGCTTTTGAAATTATTCTATATCAGGGGCGTATTATAGGGGTTGAGGAAGTAGATTTGGTCGCTGAAAGGCTGAAAAACCTTCGTAGTGAGTAGGCATTGGGAGTAGGATGTGATTATGAATTCTGTTATTTGTTTGATAACGAGTGAAATGTGATTATTTTTTGGTGTTTACAGGGTTGATTTGCCAATGCCTTGGAAAAACCATCTCTCTTTTGGCGATAAACATGGTTAAATGACGGGTGAATTCCTGCATTTGACCGAAAATAGGAGGGTACATTAATAATACCGTTAATTTTGAAGCATGAATTAACTTACAGGTGGCAGTATGTGCAATACACTTGCTCCCTATTTGAACAGGAGAAGTTTCTCAATCATGCCATGATTCGGGTTCCACCCAAACCTATAATTGTTGTTGAATTTCTTGAATAGCTAAACAGTATGAATATCTCAA
This sequence comes from uncultured Bacteroidales bacterium, assembly GCA_964552325.1. GTDB lineage: Bacteria > Bacteroidota > Bacteroidia > Bacteroidales > TTA-H9 > CAZKCK01. The sequence goes on along the minus strand of CAZKHA010000111.1, from coordinate 1,939 downwards.
GGTTTTTGTTGCATAGCGCGTTTTGGATATGGGTTTTTGCCTTTTTTTCGGTATTGCCCATTGCTTCAGGTTTAGAGCTTGGCATGACCTTGGGGTTAAACCTGTTGTACCTGCCGATTGATTTATTATTGGTGTATTTTTGTTTGTACGTACTCATACCCAATTATTTGCCTAAAAAGAAGTATGTGCATTTTTTGCTAGGATGGTCTTTTGCAATTTTGGTTGCGAATGCTTTTTCACTTTTAATGGATTATACCATTACCAAGTACCTCTTTAACTTTGTGCCTAAAAGCACCATCTACCGCATTTTTTCTAGTCAGGTTATATTGTTCATGATTAGTGGTTTAGCTATTGCTTTAAAGATATTAAGATACAATTATGAAATACAACTTAGGCAAACCAACCTTGAGTTGAAGCTTAAAATAAGTGAAATCAGGATGTTAAAGGCACAAATCAATCCTCACTTCATTTTTAATACGCTTAATAATATTGATACGCTAATATTCCAGAACAAAGACAAGGCCTCCACAAGTATTATGCAACTGAGTGAAATAATGCGCTATACCTTGTACAAGGCGCCCCAATCATTGGTTTTGCTAGAAGATGAGTTGGCCATGCTTAAAAATTACTTGGAGCTTTCGAGAATCCGGTACCGCGAACCTGGTTTTATAGAATATAGCTTTGATTGTGGGCAGCAAAACCTAAGCATAAGTCCTTTGATTTTAATAGTTTATGTTGAGAATGCTATTAAACATTCTGATAATCAGGGTAATATGCCAACAGTTCGCATTAGTATTCATACGGTAGGTAGTCGATTGGTGTTCGATTCGTGGAATAGGATAGCTCCTAACTGCTTGGTAGAAAGTGAAGAAAAGGGTGTCGGCTTAAAAAATGCAGCCAAGCGGCTTGAACTATTATATCCCGAAAGGTATTCTTTAAAAACCAATATGTTTGCAGACGAATTTGTGGTCAACTTAATTCTTGAGTTATGCTAAAGTTACGTTGTGTGGCAATTGACGATGAGCCATTGGCCCTTGTAAAAATGGAAGCTTTTATAAAAAAAGTTCCTTATTTAGAATACGAAAGTAGCTTCGATAGTGCTATTTTGGCTTTGGAAAAGCTTAAGCAAATACGGCCCGACGTGGTGTTTTTAGATGTTCAAATGAAAGATTTGACCGGAATTCAGTTTATTGAATCCCTAAAAACCCATCCCTCCATCATCCTAACTACAGCTTATGATACTTACGCTGTAAAAGCTTTTGAGTTAGATGTAGCTGATTATCTTTTGAAACCCATTTCGTTTGATCGTTTTTTAAAAGCAGTAGAAAAGGTTTATTCTGAAATGCTTACCCAATTGCAACCAGAGCCCAAGCTGGTTTTGGAGCAGGATGCTGATGAGGGTTTTGTGTTTGTAAAATCAGGTACTAGGTATGTAAAACTCCGGTTAGATTCAATCCTATATGTTGAAGGGATGAAAGATTATCTTGTAATAATTACGCCAACAGCCACTGTTCAAACATCCTACAATTTTTCCACCATTTTTGAGGTTTTGCCAGTTCATCAATTTCTGCGCGTGCATAAGTCGTACATAGTTGCTCTTAACAAGATTGATTACATTGAGAAGAGCTACCTAATTGTAAAAGGAAAGCACATCCCAATAAGTGATTCGTACAAGGAATTGCTTCAACATAATATACAACTTCGCGGAGGAAAAGGCTTTTAGATTCTATGGATTTCCGGTTTCGGATAGAAAACGATTCAAAACAGAGCTTACTTTTGTTAGAATTGTGAAAACTTGTCCGACTTTCTAACGTTTTTTTAAATTGTGAAGTATTGCTGTATTGAATGGGTTGCTTTAGTTATTGTGTTGATTTTAAACTACTTATGAAATTTTGATAAAAATAAAAACCCCCAGCTTCCCAGTGGGGGTTTTTCCTCA
>CAZKHA010000110.1:2162-11635 GCA_964552325.1 uncultured Bacteroidales bacterium | reverse complement strand
TTTGATTAGATTTGCTAACCTGGTAGGCTTCGATAAGGGTTTTTACTGCTGCATTAAGTGCTTCAAAACCGGAAAGGGCATTGCGGTAAACCAATTGTTTGAGTTCGCCCTTAATTATCAAACTTTCAAAAAGTTGGAGGGTTCCTGGGGTTTCCATAAGTCGTAAAAAACTATTCAAATGTAAAGTTCAGCTGAAATATTTTTGTAGAGAGCCTTCCGAATGAATCCGAGTATATATTCCCTTCGCGCGAAATCATATCATTTAATCCATATGACATTTTAAATTCAGTTGAAAACTTAAAAAAGACAGTGTAGAAATCGAAGCCCACGCCAAAGTCATACGTAAAATCATTTCGAAGCAGTTTCACGCTTATATCGGTTGGATTAACCTCCTCATCATTTGCAGCAGAAGCCAAATCAAGTTTATAGGCCACGCCTGCGGTTACAAATGCCCGGAAGTTATGCACCCGTTTGGTTTTAGCCTTAATATACAATGGAAAATCTATAAAAGTAGAGGTAATATTTTTTGGCATTTCAGTAACAAAAACCTTGTTATTATCATACTGTTCAACAGAATAAATGACTTGGCGCTCACCAAATAGCAGTCCGGGCAAAAAGCGCAGATCGAAATAGTTGTTCAGGCGGAGGCACGAAACGATTCCAATAGAAAACCCTGGAACAGGAACAGATTCAACGCCAAGCACACGGGCTGAATCGGATGTAAGGTCTGGGATTTCATTTTTTTGCCACATACGGTTCCGAAGCCCAATAGCAGGCTCAATTACAAAATTCATTTGATTGATACCCAAGTAAAACCCAAAATGTTTGGGGTCGAGGTCAAACTTTGGCAAGTTAGGCACCTTGGCCCGTTCTTGCGCATGAACAACTCCTGAACACAACAGGATAAATGGGATTAAAAAACCAAGGAGTATTTTTTTCAAGCAATACGTATTTGCGGTTAATAACGGATAATGCGTTTATTTAGTATGGTTCAGGTGGTTGTTTTGAGGGGTTTTACACCGGTGTATAAACTAGCAATGCCGAAACTCAGCCTTTTAGAAGAAACTTGGCTAAAGCCGGCTTCACTCAAAATCTGCTTAAACGTATCGCCTTCAGGAAATTTGAGAACGCTATCAGGCAAATACTGATAAGCTGCTTCATGCCCTGAAATCATGCCTCCGGCTTGGGGCAAAATCCGCTTAAAATAAAACTTATAAAACTGCTTTAGTATGGGTAAACGCGGCATTGAAAACTCAAGGATATGGATGCTGCCACCAGGGCGTATCACGCGGCACATCTCTGCAAGCCCAGCCGACAAATCGGCAAAATTGCGCACACCAAAAGCCACCATAGCTGCATCAAATGTATCGTTCTGAAACATAAGGCTCTCAGCTGGCGATGTATAAACACGAATCCTTCCTTCGAGGCCTCTTCTGAGAATTTTTCTTCGTCCTTCGGCAAGCATATTCTCCGAAATATCGCAAGCTGTTATATGACAACCCTTGATTTTTGATGCCATAATAGCCAAGTCGGCTGTGCCGGTAGCCACATCAAGTAAAGTAGTGGGGTTCCGTTTTTCTAAATCACGAATTAGCTTATGCCTCCATCGTTTATCAATGCCAACTGACAAGAGATGGTTAAGCAAATCATACCTGTGTGCGATGCCATCGAACATGCTACGCACCTGCTCGTGCTTCTGATGTATCTGTTTTTCGTTTTGCATTTTAATCAAGATAACCTAAGCGGTTAATTTCGGATTTAAGCTTTACGGTGTTTATGGGCACTACGCCAACTTCTTCGCATACCAAACCGCCAGCCAAATTGGCAATTCGAGCCAACAATGATGGCTTCATTTGCAAAGCTAAGCAAAGCGACGCCACGCTAATTACGGTATCACCAGCACCTGAAACATCGGCAATAGAACGAACCAATGCTGGAAAAGTTTCAAAAGCAAAATGGTCCTTTGCTTGGGAATGTCTGATGGCTACACCTTGTTCTGATAAAGTAACCATGGCAATGTCGGCTTGAAGGTTTTGCTGCAACTGTTCCAAAGCTAGTTGTACTTCGCCCATTGTTTCTGGAGTTTTGCTTAGGCCCAAACCCTCTTTAAGTTCTTTAAGGTTCGGCTTAAAAAGCGTAACATTCTTATAGGCCATGAAATTCTTCTTTTTGGGATCAACTGCCATCGGTATCCCTTCTTCAATAGCCTTGATAGTTATTGCCTGGATTAACTCAGGTGTAATCATTCCTTTGTCATAGTCTTGAAATACAATAACATCAATAGAATAATTTTTGAGTATGTAGTTGAACATCTGCAAGGTACGTTCAAAATCATGGGAGGATAAAGGGGTTGTAATCTCCTCATCAACCCTAAGCATTTGCACATTGTTGCCAAACACCCTGAACTTAGTGGTGGTGATGCGTTCGGGGCTACGCAGTATGCCTTCGCAATTTACACCTTCTGACTGCAACAATTTACCAAACTCAAGTGCTTTATCATCATCACCAATAACAGAACAAATAAATGGCTCTGCGCCAAGTGCTTTTAGGTTTAAGGCTACGTTAGCGGCTCCACCAAGGCGGTTCACACGGCTTTTTACTGACACAACTGGCACGGGTGCTTCGGGCGAAAGCCGCTCGGCTTTGCCCCAAATATAGGAATCGATCATTACATCGCCTATAACCAACACCTTTAGCCGCTTAAAGTCATTAAACAATTGCTCACATTTCGGATTCATGATCCCTTGCTTTGAATTTTGGGCAAAGGTAAGGCATTTGTTTGGGAGTAAAGGCCTAAACCTACGGGTGCGTTTTACTAAAACGGGCTTGCAAAGGGCTTACATCATCGTTTAGGAACTTAAAACCTGTGCTTAATAGTGTTGGCAAACCGCTAAAAAAAGCGTAATCATATAACAAACAATACTATAACACCCTTCTGATAACATATATACCTTTTCAAACATCAACTAAAAACCAAGAGCTTTTAATATGTAGTACGGTGGCTCGGTATCATGTGATTTCTAATCAACACTTATGCTGTAAGCACCTTTAAGCAACACCTCACCTTCTGTTGGTTTGCCAAGCAACTCAGCAATTCCTTGCTGCACCCTACCAACACTGACCGGAGTTTTCGTAAAAAAATAGGTGTCGGCTGTTTTTTTGGCTAAGCTGTACATATAATAAAGGGTATCTTCTTTTAGCATTGCTTCAACAGGTAAAGCTGGTGCTGACATGGAGTCAATAGTTATCTGAGCCTCAACAAACTGGTTATTCACAAGCATTTGTTGGCTAGGATTAAGCAAGCCAGCATAACAATCGACCACACGACTCTCAGGATCAACACTGTGATTTATCACGATAAGTTTGGCCTGAAAAAGTTTGCTGCCACCCATAAACTTAAGGCTAACCGGTTGACCGAGTGCTAAATACTGCAAATCCTTTTCAAAAACAGCTAACTTAACCACTAAGGCTTCCCTGTTTACAATATCCGCCAAAAACACATGTGGCTCTAAAAATTGGCCTATACTAACATTTACCTTAGAGATTGCGCCCCTTATAGGCGCAACAACTTGAATTTTGGTAACGAACGCCCCATTCTCAATTGAGGCGGCGTCCAACCCCAAGGAGGCAATCTTTAGCTTAAACGACGAAAAGCTAGCCAATTGGGTTTTGTAAGCGCTTTCGGCAATCATTAACTCTTTGGCTGTGCTTATATTATCGCTGTAAAGCACTAAAGCCCTGTCATACTCAGCTTTAAGGCGCATAAGCTGTGCCGCTGATTGGGCATAATTCTCTTGTAATTCAATTAATGCATGGCCTCCAACCGTAAACAGGATTTGGCCTTTTGAGACCATTTGGCCTACCATACAATTTACATCGATAATTGAACAAGAAATTGGCATGCTAACAACCGCACTATTGGATGGCAATGAGGTAACTACGCCATTTGCACGAATAGTTTGGTTAAACTTTCGCAGCATAATTTGCCCCAACTCCATTTGGGCTGCATCAAACTGAGCCTTGGAGATTTCGATAAAGTCAGATTGGATTGGGTTGGTTGTTGGCTGATTGGTACATGAAACCCAAAACAGCGCTACGCCAGCGAATACTATCGAAATAAATGTTTTCATATTAATACGTAAAATATTGAAGTTCAAAATTATTAATGTTATAGAGCCTAACATTCTCAAAATAATCCAGTTGTATATCAGAGGCCATCTCGAAACTACTAAGAAGCTGAAAAAGATTGATTTCTCCTGCTTTATAAGACTGCTCAGCCGCACGAATCAACTCCTTGTTTAAAGGCAACAAGGTTGATTGAAAAGCAGCAATTACAGTGTAAAACTTTAACCGCTCGGTTTTAAGCTCTTCTTGGCGCAGCAACAGGCTGGCCTGCTGACTTTGTGTATAAAACCCCACTGCTCGGTCGCTTACTTGCGATGCCCTTATTTGTGCTTGTTGACCGGTAAAAAACAAGGGTATTGCTATGCCCACTTCGAAGCCAGGATAATATTTTGAATCTAAATGGCTATTGGTGCCCAGAAAATAATTCACTGACAAATCAGGCCATAAGTTATTCTTTTCCTGTTTTGTAAGCGAACTTGAATAGTCTTTCATAAGGTTAAATCGATTCATTGCTGGGGCAGTATTGGCTGAAACCGCAAACTCGGGTAGCAGCATAAGAGAATCAGCTACTTCTACATCGGCTTCAGCATTTATCAAAAACTTCAACTGCCTATAAGCTTGTGTCAAATCATATTCACATGCTTTTAGAAAGCCTTCATTTTGGCTTTTCTTTGCCTTTATGGTAAGCAATTCGATGTTTGAAACATCGCCTTGATTGTTTCGTTTAATAGTAGCTTGAACCAACTTCAAATACAAATAATCAAGCTGGGTATAAATACTAATTTTGTGATTAAGAAGTTGGATATCCATGTAAGCTGTGGCTACATCTTTAACCAACTTATTTTTAGAAAGTTCAAGATTAATTTTGGAAAGTTCGGTTTCGATTTTTTTGGTTTTATACTGCGAATTATACACGGTTGGGAACCGAAATGACTGCGAAACTCCCCAAACTTTCAAAGGATAACCATTTGGGGCTACATTATTCTGATCGCTGCCGTAGCTTATGGTAGCTTTATCGATATCAAAAGCTGTTTTCTCCAAAATCTTGGTTTTATCTACATCTAAAGCGACTGAAGCCAATTCTTTATTGTTTAAAAGAGCCAACTCAATTGCTTCACCCATGTTTAGGCGTTGAGGCTGAGCATTAAGGCAAGCATATGACGAAGAAAAGAATAGAACGAGAACGAATGACTTAGAACGGATAAAGCGTAGTGGGAAGAACTTAAAACCTATCACATTATAAAACACTTCAAAGAAAAGTGGAAGGGCTATCATTGTAAGCATGGTTGAGGTAATTAGGCCTCCGATTACAACGGTAGCCAAAGGCCGTTGAACCTCGGCGCCGGCACCACTCGAAATAGCCATAGGTAGAAATCCCATAGCTGCGGCACCAGCGGTAAGCATCACAGGCCTAAGCCTGTCGCGGGTGCCTTGCAAAATAACTTGACGCATTGGCAAACCTTGTTTCTGCAATTCCTTTAAATGTTCAATAAGAACAATTCCATTGAGCACAGCTATGCCAAAAAGTGCTATAAAGCCAACACCAGCTGAAACGCTAAAGGGCGTATCGCGAACCCAAAGCAGCACCACCCCTCCAACTGTGGCTAATGGGATGGCTGTAAAAATCATAAATGCGTCTTTAAAAGAACCAAAGGCAAAGTGTAAAAAGATGAATATGAGCAGTAAGGCTATCGGTACAGCCAAGAGTAAACGACTTGTAGCATTTTGCAAATTCTCAAACTGACCGCCATATTCAATATAATTACCAGGAGCCAATTTTAGGTTAGCCCCAATTTTTGCTTGTATATCCTTTACAACCGACTGCAAATCACGGTTTCGCACATTTACGCTCACTACCACCCTGCGGTGTGTATTCTCCCTTGAAATTTTGGCTGGCCCTTCGGTATAGGCAATGGCTGCCAACACATTTAGCGGAACTTGGGTGCCATTGGAAACAGGGACCAATAATTGGTTAATATCTTCTATATCAACTCTATTTTCATCGGCAAAGCGCATCACCATATCAAAACGTTTTTCACCTTCAAACACCACGCCTGCCGACTGTCCTCCGAATGCCGTTGCCAAATAACGATTTAAGGTTGCTATATCAACGCCATAATAAGCTATTTGGGTTCGGTTATAGGTAACCTTAATTTGAGGTAAGCCGGTTGTTTTTTCGAGAATCACATCGCCCGCGCCAGGAATATCGGCAACCAAATCTCTTATTTCATTGGCTTTATGGCTGATATAATCAAGATCTTCACCAAAAAGTTTGATGGCAATATCAGATCGTACGCCCGTAATCAACTCATTAAAACGCATTTCGATCGGTTGGGTAAACTCATAGTCGATGCCTGGAATTACAGATAGCGCTTCTTTAAATTTTTCCGCCAGTTCTTCTTTTCCGCTTGCCTTAACCCATTCTTTACGAGGGTGTAGTTTAATAATCATATCTATTTCTTCCATCGACATCGGATCTGTTGGGACCTCGGCGGCCCCAATTCTTGATACAATCTGATCAACTTCGTCAGGAAATTCCTTTATCAGGATGTTCTCCATTTGAGTTGTAAGTTGAATAGTTTTTGACAAGGATGTGCCGGTTTTTAGTACCGGTTGAATTACAAAATCGCCTTCATCCAGGGTTGGCACAAACTCTCCGCCCATCCTCATAAAAAGCAAGCCTGTAACTATCAATGAAACAAAGGCTGCGCCCAACACCGCCTTTTTATGGTTGCACGACCATTTGATTACTGGGAAATACGACTTATAAGCTAAGCCCATGATCCAATCGGCTATAGTACGTTTGCCTGGTTTTGGGGTTTTTAAAAACAAGGCAGAAGCCACAGGAACCCATGTTAACCCAAGTATCATCGCACCAATTATGGCAAACGAAAAAGCTATTGCCATTGGCCTGAACATCTTGCCTTCGACCCCACTTAACGAGAGTATGGGTATAAACACGATTAAGATAATAATTTGCCCAAAAACAGCTGATTTCATCATTTTAGAGGCACCTTCCCAAGCAATTTGATCCATGAAAGCACTTCGTTCTTCGCCTTGCTTAAGCTTAATCTGATCCTGAGCAGATACAATTTTCAGGGCAATAAATTCCACAATAATCACAGCCCCATCAATAATAATCCCAAAGTCCAAGGCTCCCAAACTCATTAAATTTGCATCAATCCCGAAAACATACATCATTGAAATTGTAAAGAACAGTGCCAATGGGATAACCGATGCAATGACCAATGCCGAGCGAAAATTGCCAAGCAGCAAAAACACGGTAAGCATAACGATCAAAGCCCCCAGAATCAAGTTTTCGACTACCGTAAAAGATGTTTTACCAATAAGTTCGCTGCGTTCCAAGATAGGGTTTATAAACACCCCTTCAGGAAGGTTTTCTTGTAATTCGGCAACCCTTTTGGTTACCTCATCAATAACTTCTTTTGAATTGGCGTTTTTAAGCATCATTATTTGGCCAAGCACCGTTTCGCCTTTGCCATTGGCTGTAATAGCCCCAAAACGGTTAGCAAAGCCCATACGCACCTCTGCAACATCGCGCACCAAAATGGGTACTGATTTACGGTTTACTACCAAGATGTTGCGAATATCATCTACCGATTTTACTTGCCCATCGCCCCGAATAAAATAGGCTTGGTTTGTTTTCTCGATATAGGAACCACCTGACACACTGTTGTTTGCCTCAAGCGCTTCATAAACTTGCGCGAGCGTAATTCCCAAGCTCTTAATTTTCTGTGGGTTGACTGCCACTTCGTATTGCTTAAGAAATCCACCCCAACTATTTATTTCTACAACACCACTAATACCTGACAATCTACGCTTTATGATCCAATCCTGTATCGTACGCAATTCCATTGCCGAATATGTTTTTTCATACCCTGGTTTTACGTCAACAATGTATTGATATATTTCACCCAAACCAGTGGTAATTGGACCCATTTCGGGCGAGCCATATCCCTCGGGAATATTGGCCGATGCTGCCTTAATTTTTTCGGAGATAAGCTGACGTGGCAAATATGTGCCCATATTCTCATCAAATACAATGGTAACCAACGAGATGCCAAACTTTGAAATAGACCTTATTTCTTTAACACCCGGCAAATTGGCCATTTCCATTTCTACTGGGGCAGTAATATACTGTTCGATTTCTTGTGTGCTTAAATTGGCTGATGTAGTGATAACCTGTACTTGGTTATTGGTAATATCGGGCACGGCACCCACGGGTATTTTAGTAACCGAGTATAAACCAAACCCAGCAATGGTAAGGGTAAACAGCACAACAATCAACTTATTACGAATACTAAATTCTATTATCCTATCCATATGAATTTGCGATTGGTGACGATTGATGTAAAACAAATCTTTGACGAACAAAGGAGGTAACTCCTTTGACAACAAACTTACAAAATAATTCAAATATTTCAAGACAATCCGCATTGACCGCAACAAATATTTTCAGAAGCAAATCACCTGAAAATTGATTGGCCAGCAGAGACGATGCTGGTGCTTCAATCAATGGAAAAATGGCAGTCCCTCAAATTTTGCACACCTTTGCAGAAATAAACTATGCGAATTGCTACATTTGTAAAAAAAAGCATTGATTAAGCATGTCGCCCAACCCCCCAACTATTAAACACAATACACTCATAACCAATGGACTGCGATTCTTCATCCGCATAAAAAGCGTTGGATTACACCGCTGTTCTATCCATAAACTTACCGCCTTTGCATTGCTAGGGCTAGCTATTTATTTGAATTTGACAGCATCTGCACAAACCCCTGAAACCATTAATGCATTAAAAGCTCAGGTAGTACAAGCCAAAGCCGATTCAACAAAGGCACGATTGCTCAACAAAATCACCCACCTACACCTCTATAAAAACCAAGAACTTGCAAATTATTACAATCATCAGGCTTACCTACTTTTACAAAAAACCGACCTTCACCTTCTAAAGGCACAAACTCGTTATTTAAGTTACATGATTGCGAAATACTATAACCAGAACGATGCCGCAATGGGGTTCATCAACGAAACAAAGGCTTTATACCTTAAAGCCAATGACATACAATCTTATACTTCTTGTTTGATTGACGAGGGAGGCTTGTATGTTAAGAAACAAGATTTGAAAAAAGCTTCCGAAGTATTATTAAGGGCAAAAAGTATTTTTGAGAAGCTAAAACTTAAAGGCGACCTATCGTTGCTATATACAAACATTGGCACCCTATTCCACAAACAAGGCAATGATAATGAAGCAATTACACACCATAATAAATCATTGCAACTAAACCTTGCAGATAACTTTAAATTGGGCATTTCGGCCAATTAC
>CAZKHA010000110.1:0-2062 GCA_964552325.1 uncultured Bacteroidales bacterium | reverse complement strand
AACGACCTGAGCATGCAGCAAGATTGCGGTAAGGTACTTTCAGATTGCTTCGCAAAAACTGGCCAATATGAAAAAGCTTATGAAATGCTAAATTTTTATAAGAAAATTAGCGACAGCCTTACCAATATTAACAATGCGAAAGAGATTAGCAAAATACAGACCCAGTATCAAAGCATTCAAAAAGACAATCAGATAAAATCGCTCCGAATAACGGCCACCAAGCAGGAATTGGACATCCAACAGTTGCGGAATTATTCATACTTAGCCTTATTCCTGTTAATTGTAGTGATACTGCTTGTGCTTTTCTTCAGGCAAAAGGCCAAAAACGCCCATAAGATCCAGAACAAACTGCAGGAGCTAAACGATTTAAAAACGGCATTTTTCGCCAACCTTTCACATGAATTTAGGACCCCTTTGACGCTGATGCTTGGACCTGCCGAAAAACTTTTGGAAACAGCCTCCGAAAAAGATCGCCCACTCTTACAACTCATCCACAGAAATGCCAAACGCATGCTAAGCCTTGATGAACAGCTGCTTGAATTCACCAAGATTGATAGCGGAGCCCAAAAGCTTAAACTCGTTAAAGGGAAAATCGAATCATTGGCAAAATCAATTGTTGATGCTTTCTCGTTGTTGGCCGGCCAACATCAAATTACATTGTGCTGCAAGACCCCAGACATAATTCCAGAATGCTATTTCGATCCTGATATTATCGAAAAAACCTTGGGAAACCTGATTTCGAATGCTATAAAAAACACCCAAGCTGGGGGCAGCATAACGGTTGAACTAAAAACAATTCATGCTGAGCCAACCACAGCGCAACCACACAACTTACAAGCCGCAAACTGGCTATCAATCCAAGTAATTGACTCGGGATCAGGCATCCCAAAAGAAAAACAATCCTATATTTTTGACCGTTTCTATCAAGTAAAAAACTATAATTCAGAAAACTATACAGGTTATGGTATTGGCTTAGCCTTGGTTAAAGAACTCGTGGAATTGCATAAAGGATCGATTCACCTTGAAAGCGAACCGAACATTGGCAGCACATTCACCATTCAGCTTGCGTTGGATGATTTCATTTACTCCCAGCAAGAGCTAAACAATTCTACACCATACACACCCAATGACACAATTGGCCATTCGTTAGCTAATCAAAACAACCTTGATTTCGGTCACCCTGTTCCCACACCAAAGCCTGCCGACCCGGGAAGTCAAAAAAAACATAGCATTTTGATAGTTGATGACAACAGGGATATGAGGCTTTACCTTTTTGAAATTTTAAGTGACACCTACAATATACTGGAAGCCAAAGACGGAACAGAGGGATTGGCAAAAGCACTTGAAAGCAAACCCGACATCATAGTAACTGACATTATGATGGAACCCATGGATGGGATCACGTTTTGCCAAAATCTAAAAAATGACACGAACACCAAACCCATTCCGGTTATTATGTTAACAGCCTTGTCATCCACAGTTCACAAAGTTGAAGGTTTAGAGCTAGGCGCCGAAGACTATGTAACAAAGCCCTTTCATACACGCGAATTACTAGCCCGGATTGCAAACATCATCCAGCAGCGCACATATTTGAAAGAGCTATTCAGCAACGAATTTAAGCTTGCGCCCAAAGCCATTACTGTTGCCTCTGCCGAATCCGTATTTATTCAAAAACTGATAAGCCTAATTGAGCGTCATATGGATAACCCTTCGTTTGATGTGGATCAACTTGCCTCAGAAATTGGCTTAAGCCGCAGCCAACTACATCGGAAGATTACCACCTTAACCGGCCAATCAACCACCGGCTTTATGAAGATTATCAGAATAAAACGTGCCGCACAACTCCTTGAGCAAAAAGCTGGGAACATCTCCGAAATAATGTACATGGTTGGGTTTAACAACTTATCCTACTTCGCCAAATCCTTTAAGGAAGTATACCAAGTTACCCCATCAGAATATAGCCAAAACAACTAAACCCAGCAACAAATTTTCCCAATAGTTTCCTGCCAAACATTAATTATCAAACATTTAGAGAGCATGCAACAATAGTAGTATCTTATGC